>NZ_JACARS010000072.1:0-47609 GCF_013386485.1 Pseudomonas sp. P7758
GATATACCGTATTCGCGAGCAAGCCCGCTCCCACATTTTGAATCTCGTTTGATTTGAAATTACGCCAGCTCCTCAGTCTGCCTGGGCGCGCTTGTCCAGTGGACCACCCCGGCAATCACCCCCAGCATCACCCCAAACTCCACAATCCCCATCCAGCCCAACCGCGACATCAACCAGCCGCTGACTGTCGCCCCCACCGCACCGCCAAAAAACGTCGCCGTCATGTACAAACTATTGATGCGGCCCTGGGCTTTCGGGTCCACCGCAAACGCCCGGGTTTGGTTGGAAACCAAGCCCGACTGCACGCCGATATCCAGCACGATCACCCCCAGCACCAGCAAGATAATCGAAGTCTCGGCACCCGCCAGCAGCAGGAACGCCAAGGTCACAATCCCGATACTCGCCCCAATCACCTTGCGCGAACCCAGCCTGTCGGAAGCCCGCCCACCGAGCGACGCCGCCAACGCACCCGCCGCACCGATAATCCCGAAGCCACCGGCCCAGGCGCTGCCCAATTGCCATGGCCCATGAGCCAACAGTGCTGCCAGATTCACCCAAAACGCATTGAAGCAAGCCCACAACAACGCCTGCACCATCATTGATTGGCGAATCGGGCTGTTGTCGCGCATCAGCGGCCACAGCGAAGCCAGCAGGCGAGGGTAGGACAGGTTGGTGCTCGGCACGCCTTGTGGCAGCAGCCTGGCGGCACCGATCCACACCGGGATCATGAAGGCCGCCTCCATCGCGTACACCGCACGCCAGCCATAAGCCTCACCGACTACGCCGGCGATCGTGCGCCCGAGCAGGATGCCGACCATGATCCCGCTGACCACCGTGCCCACATTGCGCCCGCGTTCGTGGGGCTGCGACATCACCGCCGCGAATGGCACCAGTTGCTGCGGTACACAGCTCACAATCCCCAAGCCGAAAGACGCGCCGATCAGCGCCCAGATGCCCGGTGAAAACGCCGCCGCCAGGGCGAAACAGAACGCCAGGGCAATCTGCCCCAGCACCAGCTTGCGGCGGTCAAAACGGTCGCCCATCGGCAGCAGCAACGCCAGCCCGGTAGCAAAACCCAGCAGGGCGGAACCGGCCACCAGATCCACGGTGGTCACGTCCACGCCCATGTCCGAAGCGATCAGCGGCAGGATCGGCTGGGTGCAGTAAATATTGGTAATCACCGCGCCGGCGATCACCGCCATCATGATGATCTTGCCGCGCGGCGCGACCGCAGGCGCTGTGGAAGGTTGGGATGTCATCGGCAGGCCACTCACGGCGCTCTCCTTCAATGCAGATCTCCGGGAAGGAGATGAGTGGCTAACGTTACGCACTCGCGCTTGGCAGGATAATCCCCTAGGATTTGGAATCATCCTTCCAGAATTTGATAGGTTGCCATGAACCGTCTTGAATCCATGTCCATCTTCGTTGCCGTGGTTGATGCAGGCAGCCTGACCGCTGCGGCGCGGCGCCTCGACATGCCGCTGGCCAGCGTCAGCCGCAAGGTGGCCGAGCTCGAGACGCACCTGAAAACCCGCCTGCTGCACCGCACCACGCGCCAGCTGTCGTTGACCGATGCCGGCGCCTCTTACCTCGACGCGTGCCGGCGCATTCTTGAAGACATCAGCGAGGCCGAGCGCGCGGCCACTGGCGAATATTCCCAGCCCCGGGGCGAACTGGTGGTTACCGCGCCAGTGGTCTTCGGGCGGCTGCACATCGTGCCGGTGGTGGCGGAATTCCTCGCGCAGTACCCGGAGATCGACATCAACCTGATCCTCACCGACCGCGTCGTGCACCTGATGGAAGAACACTGCGACGTCGCGGTGCGCATTGGCGAGTTGCCCGACAGCTCGCTCAAGGCCATGCAGGTGGGCGCGGTGCGGCGGGTGGTGTGCGCCAGCCCGGCGTACCTGGCCGCTCGCGGTGTACCGGCCGAACCCCGGGACTTGGCGGCACATGACTGCATCACCTTCGAAGTGCTGGCGTCCCAAGGGGCGTGGGGATTTGGCGCGGGTAAAACCGGGCTCTCGGTACCGGTGCATTCGCGGTTGTCGGTGAACACCGCAGAAGCGGCAATTGCGGCGGCGACGTTGGGGGTTGGGGTGATTCGAGTGCTGTCGTATCAAGTGGCGGATGCGCTGCGGGAAGAGGCACTGGCGGTGTTGCTTGAAGCGTTTGAGTCGGCGCCATTGCCCATCAGTTTGGTGCACAAAGGCCAGTCGCCGTTGCCGCTGAAACTGCGCGCGTTTCTGGATTTTGTAATGCCGCGGTTGCGCGCCCGCATCGCTCAATAACACCGGGCAGTTTGAACCTGATGAAAATCAAAATGTGGGAGCGGGCTTGCTCGCGAAAGCGGTGGATCAGGTTTTGAAACTGTTGCTGATACACCGCTATCGCGGGCAAGCCCGGCTCCCACATTGGATTTACGTTGCCAGTTAGATCTCGGCAAGACGCGGCTTTAGAAACTCCAGGGCATCTTTAAACACCTGATGCCACTCTTCTGACGGTTCGCCCGCCAGCGGGTGCCAGAAGAACTGGAACTCGTGGCCGCCATCATCCTCTGCAAAATGGGTCCAGGTATCTGGCAGGTCTTCAGGGATCAGGCATTGATGAAAGGCCCATGTATGCCCCGTGGACGCTGAGTGCCAAGTGCCCAGGTCACGTATCACCTTGCCGGTTATCCCGGCCTCTTCAAGCAACTCTCTAACTGCCGCAGCCTCGGTACTTTCGCCAGGCTCCAAGCTGCCCTTGACCAGTTGAAGACCTGCCAGTGGGTGTTTGAAGGCGAGGATTTCCAGGGATTGGCGGGTTCGCAGGATGACCGGACATGCCTTGTCTTTTCCCATCACGTTGTCCTTTTGCACATATTGGCGGCCAGCTATTGCACCACAGTCCGGCACATTTCCAATGCCGGGCGAAGACCTTGTGGCGAGGGAGCTTGCTCCCGCTGGACTGCGAAGCAGGCCCAAGTCAGCCACTTCAGTACATCTGACAGACCGTGTCACCCAGGCTTGGGGCCGCTGCGCAGCCCAGCGGGAGCAAGCTCCCTCGCCACAAGTTAGGTATGGATCGTTCCCACGCTCTGCGTGGGAATGCATCCCGTGACGCTCGGCGTCACCACTGCGCAAGACTTCAATGGACGCAGAGCGTCCGAGGCGGCATTCCCACGCAGAGCGTGGGAACGATCAACGTCCTACAGCTACTTCCAACCTTTCATCAAACCTTCATCAAACGGTTTTACTCCAGTCATGTGCAAGTCATAGGGCTGACACAGCCCGCGCCTACTGTCGTTTGAACTCAAACGCAGCCACGGATGGCTGTTCAACCAGACAGAGAAGCCCATGACTCCAGCTATCCATGTCGATCATCTGAACAAGACCTTTGCGAAGAAATCCGCGCTGGTCGACCTCGAACTCACCGTTGCCACCGGTGAGATGGTCGCGCTGATTGGCGCTTCCGGCTCCGGCAAGTCCACCTTGCTGCGCCACCTCGCGGGCCTGGCCTGTTGCGACAAGAGCAACGGCGGCAGCGTCAAGGTGCTGGGCCGGGAAGTGCAGGCCAGCGGGCGGTTGAATGGCAAGGTGCGGCGCCTGCGCGCCGACATCGGCTACATCTTCCAGCAGTTCAACCTGGTCAACCGCCTGAGCGTGCTCGACAACGTACTGCTCGGTTGCCTGGGCCGCATGCCGCGCTGGCGCGGCAACCTCGGTTTGTTCAATGCCGAGGAAAAACAGTTCGCCATGGAATCCCTGGCCCGCGTCGGCCTGGCAGACCTGGCCTGCCAGCGCGCCTCCACCTTGTCCGGCGGCCAGCAGCAACGCGTGGCAATCGCCCGCGCTTTGACGCAACGCGCCGAAGTGATCCTGGCGGATGAACCCATCGCCTCCCTGGACCCGGAGTCGGCGCGCAAGGTCATGGAGATCCTCGCCGACATCAACGGCCGCGACGGCAAGACCGTGGTGGTCACCCTGCACCAGGTCGATTACGCCATGCGTTATTGCCCGCGAGCCGTGGCGCTCAAGGGCGGGCGGATTCACTTCGATGGCCAGGCCAGCGAGCTGAGCAGCCAGTTCCTCAACGATTTGTACGGTGCCGATGTGGACACCAGCCTGATGTTTTCCGACCAGACCCGCACACCCGTCGTCCCCGCACGGTTGGCCCTGGCCCGCGCTTGAAACCTTACTAACGACCCACAGGAATCCTCTCCATGTTGAACCGTATCGGTCATGTGTTTCTGTCTGCCGTGCTGCTTGCCAGCGTGGCCATGGGCACTGCCCAGGCCGCCGACAAGGCGATCAATTTCGGCATCATGTCCACCGAGTCTTCGCAGAACCTCAAGAGCATCTGGCAGCCCTTCCTGGATGACATGCACAAGAAGACCGGCCTCACCATCAACGCCACCTTCGCTTCCGACTACGCCGGCCTGATCCAGGGCATGCGCTTCAACAAGGTCGACGTGGCTTGGCTGGGCAACAAGGCCGCGATGGAAGCGGTGGACCGTTCCAACGGCGAAATCTTCGCCCAGACCGCCGCCGCCAACGGGGCTGCCGGTTACTGGAGCGTGCTGATCGTGCGCAAGGACAGCCCGATCAACAACGTCGATGACATGCTCAAGAACGCCAAGAACCTGACCTTCGGCAACGGTGACCCGAACTCCACTTCGGGCTACCTGGTACCCGGCTACTACGTGTTCGCCAAGAACCACGTCGACGCTGCCACCGCCTTCAAGCGCACCCTCAACTCCAGCCATGAAGTCAACGCATTGAGCGTGGCCAAGGGGCAGTTGGACGTCGCCACCTTCAACACCGAAAGCTGGGACCGCCTGGAAGTCACCCAGCCGGACAAGGCCGCCATGCTCAAGGTGATCTGGAAGTCGCCGCTGATCCCGGCCGACCCGATGGTGTGGAGCAAGGCCCTGAGCGACAGCGAGAAGACCAAGATCCGCGACTTCTTCGCCAACTACGGTGACACCGACGAAGAGAAGGCCGTGCTGAAGAACATGCAACTGGGCAAGTTCCTCAAGTCCAGCGACGACCAGCTGTTGCCGATCCGCCAACTGGAGCTGTTCAAGCAGCGCACCACCATCAGCGCCGACGACAAGCTGGAAGCGGCTGACAAGGCCAGGAAGCTCGCCGACATCGACGCCGACCTGGCCAAGCTGCAGGAGCGCATCACCGAACTGGACAAGAAGACCGCAGCCAACGGCTAACCCCCTGTAGGAATCGGGTTCATGTGGGAGCGGGCTTGCTCGCGAATACGGTGTGTCATTCAACGCATCCGACGACTGAGTCACCGCATTCGCGAGCAAGCCCGCTCCCACATTAAGCCCAGTTCCAACCCTACACCGAGAGTGACCCATGACTACCTTGCATGCTGAAGCAGTGGGCAAAAGGACTTGGCCGCAATACCTGGGCTGGGGCCTGTTCCTGATCCTGCTGGCCTGGGCCTGGCACGGCGCCGAGATGAACCCGCTGGCGCTGTACCGCGACTCCGGAAACATGGCGACCTTCGCCGCCGACTTCTTCCCGCCGGACTTCCACGAATGGCGCTCCTACCTCAAGGAGATGATCGTCACCGTGCAAATCGCCCTCTGGGGCACGGTGCTGGCGATCGTCTGCTCGGTGCCCCTGGGCATCCTGTGCGCCGACAACATCACGCCGTGGTGGATTCACCAGCCGCTGCGCCGGGTGATGGATGCCTTCCGTTCGATCAACGAAATGGTGTTCGCGATGTTGTTCGTGGTCGCCGTCGGCCTCGGTCCTTTTGCCGGTGTCCTGGCCTTGTGGATCAGTACCACCGGGGTCCTCGCCAAGCTGTTTGCCGAAGCCGTCGAAGCCATCGACCCGGGCCCCGTTGAAGGTGTGCGAGCCACCGGTGCCAGTGCCCTGCAAGAGGTGATCTACGGCGTGATCCCGCAAGTGATGCCGCTGTGGGTGTCCTACGCGCTCTACCGCTTCGAGGCCAACGTGCGTTCGGCGACGGTGGTGGGGATGGTCGGTGCCGGCGGGATCGGCGTGATCCTCTGGGAGAACATCCGCGCGTTCCAGTTCGTGCAGACGTGCGCGGTGCTGCTGGTGATCATCGTGGTGGTGAGCTGTATCGACGTGCTGTCCCAACGCCTGCGCAAGCAGTTCATCTGACGTCGGAGGGGTGCCCCAAGGCGCTTTTTTTAAGCATGCAGTTGTCTAGACAAGATGAGCCGGTGTACCGCGAACTCGCTGACATCCTGCGCCGCGAACTGAGCAGCTACCAGGCCGGTGAATTCCTGCCGGGCGAGGTGCAACTGGCTGAACGCTTCGGCGTCAACCGCCACACCCTGCGCCGCGCCATCGACGAGCTGGTGTTCGAAGGCAGCCTGTTGCGCCGCCAGGGCAAAGGCACCCAGGTGCTGGACCGCCCGCTGATTTACCCGATGGGCGCCGAGACCTCCTACAGCCAGTCCTTGTCGGCCCAAGGCGTGGGCGTGGAAGCGATGCTGCTCAAGCGCCGCTACTGCTTCGCCAGCCGTGAAGAGGCCCAGCAACTGGGCATTGCCGAGATGGCGCCGATGATCGAGCTGCAAACCCTGCGCAAGCTCGATCACCAGCCGGTCAGCCTGATCCGCCACCGTTACTGCGCCAGCCATGCGCCGCTGCTGGCGGACTACAACGGCGGCTCGCTGCGCCACTACCTGCGTGAGCGCGACATGCCGTTGACCCGTACCCAAAGCCTGATCGGCGCGCGTTTGCCCAACCGCGACGAAGCCGCACTGCTGATGATGCCCCGGCACTTGCCGGCGCTCACCGTATTCACCCTTTCCCGCGATCGCGACGGCCGCCCGGTGGAGCTGGCGCAGTCCACCAGCCGTTCGGATCGCTTCCAGTACCAAGTGGTGACCTGATGGAGACCCCGATGAACCTGTCCCCGCGTCAACACTGGATCGGCGTGCTCGCCCGCGCCTTTCGCAGTGAATTGCTGCCCCATGAAGACGCCCTGCGCGACGTGGATTACCAACTGATCCGCGCCCCGGAAATCGGCATGACCCTGGTGCGTGGCCGCATGGGCGGCAATGGCGCGCCGTTCAACCTCGGCGAAATGAGCGTGACCCGCTGCGTGGTGCGCCTGGCTGACGGGCGTACCGGCTACAGCTATTTGGCCGGGCGCGACAAGGTCCACGCCGAACTGGCGGCCCTGGCGGATGCGCATTTGCAGGGCGCACACCCGAGCCCCTGGCTCAGCGACCTGATCGGCGCACTGGCCAACGCCCAGGCCGAGCGCCGGGCGCAAAAAGAGGCCGACACCGCCGCCACCAAGGTCGAGTTCTTCACCCTGGTTCGAGGAGAAAACTGATGAATGCCCAACGCTTGCAACCGGCCTTTGTAGACCCGGTGCTGGATGCCCAGCGCGGTTTTCGCGGGGCCCTCAAGGCCCTCGCCGAGCCCGGCCTGATCCAGTCCTTGCCCGCGGCCCCCAGCCTTGAAGGCCTGGCGCCGGCTACCTATGCGCTGTGCCTGGCGCTGCTGGATATGGACACACCGCTGTGGCTGGCGCCGTGCTTCGACACGCCGCTGATCCGCGCCAACCTGGCCTTCCACTGCGGCTGCCCGCTGACCGCCAACCGGGAAGAGGCCGCGTTCGCCTTGCTCGGTGAACAGGACTTGCTCGACCTCAGCGGCTTCGACCACGGCAATGACCGCTACCCGGATCAGTCCTGCACCTTGCTGGTCCAGTTGACCGACCTGGAAGCCGGTCGCGCCTTGAACTGGCGCGGTCCGGGGATCAAGACCCAGCGTCAGGTCAACCTGCCGGTGCCTCAAGCATTCTGGCTGGAACGTCAACGCCGCGAGACGTTTCCCCGTGGCCTGGACGTGTTGTTCGCCGCCGGCCATCACCTGATCGGCCTGCCACGCAGCACTCGAATTGCACAGGAGCATGCCTGATGTACGTAGCCGTCAAGGGTGGCGAACAGGCCATCGACAATGCCCACCGCCTGCTGGCGAAAAAACGCCGGGGCGATACTTCCATTGCGGAATTGAGCGTGGAGCAGATCCGCGAGCAACTGCCGCTGGCGGTCGCGCGAGTGATGAGCGAAGGCTCGCTGTACGACACGGAGCTGGCCGCACTGGCGGTCAAGCAAGCGGCGGGGGATCTGGTGGAAGCGATCTTCCTGCTGCGGGCTTACCGCACCACGTTGCCGCGCTTCAGCCCGAGCCTGCCGATCGATACCGCGCAGATGTCACTGAGTCGGCGTTTGTCGGCGACTTTCAAGGACGTGCCGGGCGGGCAACTGCTGGGCCCGACCTTCGATTACACCCACCGCCTGCTGGACTTCGCACTGCTGGCCGAAGGTGAATACCCGGGCCCGCAAACCACGCCGGATGCGACTCTGGAAGCGTGCCCTCGGGTACTCGGCCTGCTGGCCAAGGAAGGGCTGATCAAGAACGAATCCGACGACACCGGCAGCGTCGCCGACATCACCCGCGACCCGCTGGAATACCCGGCCAACCGCGCCCAGCGCCTGCAAGCCCTGGCCCGTGGCGACGAAGGTTTCCTGCTGGCACTGGGTTACTCGACCCAGCGCGGCTACGGTCGCAACCACCCGTTTGCCGGTGAGATTCGCATCGGCGACGTCGAGGTGTGGATCGACCCGGAAGAGCTGGGTTTCCCGGTCTGCCTGGGCAGCATCGAAGTCACCGAGTGCGAGATGGTCAACCAGTTCGTCGGCTCGGCCACCGAGCTGGCGCAGTTCACCCGGGGCTACGGCCTGGCATTCGGGCATGCCGAGCGCAAGGCGATGGGCATGGCCCTGGTGGACCGCTCGCTGCGGGCCAATGAGTTCAACGAAGAGATCGTCTCGCCGGCCCAACAGGAAGAGTTCGTGCTGTCCCACTGCGACAACGTCGAGGCGGCGGGCTTCGTTTCCCACCTCAAATTGCCCCACTACGTGGACTTCCAGTCCGAGCTGGAACTGATCCGCAAACTGCGCCAACCGGCCGAGGGCACCCGCCATGAATGACCTGACTCAAGCGCCTGCGCGTGACCCGGCGTACAACTTCGCCTACCTCGACGAGCAGACCAAACGCATGATCCGCCGCGCCTTGCTCAAGGCCGTGGCGATCCCCGGTTACCAGGTGCCGTTCGGTGGCCGCGAGATGCCGCTGCCTTACGGTTGGGGCACCGGCGGCATGCAACTGACCGCCGCGATCCTGGGGGCTGACGACGTGCTCAAGGTGATCGACCAGGGCGCCGACGACACCACCAACGCCGTGTCGATCCGGCGTTTTTTTGCGCGCACCGCGGGCGTCGCCACCACCGAAAGCACCCCGGACGCCACGGTGATCCAGACCCGCCACCGCATCCCGGAAACCCCGTTGCAGGCCGATCAGATCATGGTCTACCAGGTGCCGATCCCGGAGCCGCTGCGTTTTATCGAACCGTCGGAAACCGAGACCCGCACCATGCACGCCCTGAATGACTACGGGGTAATGCACGTAAAGCTTTACGAGGACATCGCCACCTTCGGCCATATCGCCACCAGCTACGCCTACCCGGTGATGGTGGATGAGCGCTACGTGATGGACCCCTCGCCGATCCCGAAATTCGACAACCCGAAACTCGACATGAGCCCGGCGCTGATGCTGTTCGGTGCCGGTCGCGAAAAGCGCCTGTACGCGGTGCCGCCGTACACCCAGGTCACCAGCCTCGACTTTGAAGACCATCCGTTCGAAGTGCAGAAGTGGGAACACACCTGCGCGATCTGCGGCAGCCATGAATCGTTCCTCGATGAGCTGATTCTCGATGACGCCGGTACCCAGAGTTTTGTGTGTTCCGACACCTGGTACTGCGCCCAACGGGTCAAGGAGAACAACCAGTGAGCCAGCCTCTTTTGCAAGTGCGTGACCTGTCGTTGTTGTACGGAGAAGAGAAGGGCTGCCAGGACGTCAGCTTCGATTTGTACCCCGGCGAAGTGTTGGGGATTGTCGGTGAGTCGGGCTCGGGCAAGTCCACCTTGCTCTCGCTGCTCAGCGGGCGTCTGCCACCGCAGGCCGGCAACATCGGCTATCGCGGCAAGGACGGTGAATGGCTGGATCTGTACAGCGCCAGCGAAGCCGAACGTCGCACCTTGCTGCGCACAGAATGGGGCTTTGTCGAGCAAAACCCTCGGGACGGTTTGCGCATGGGCGTGTCTGCCGGCGCCAATATCGGCGAGCGCCTGATGGCCCAGGGCGTGCGCAACTATGAGCAACTGCGTGGCGCCGGCCTCGACTGGCTGGGCCAGGTAGAAATCGACCCGCAGCGCATCGACGACTTGCCCCGGACCTTTTCCGGCGGCATGCAGCAGCGCCTGCAAATCGCCCGCAACCTGGTCTCCAGCCCGCGCCTTGTGTTTATGGACGAACCCACCGGCGGCCTGGACGTGTCGGTGCAGGCGCGCT
Source organism: Pseudomonas sp. P7758 (assembly GCF_013386485.1). Lineage (NCBI taxonomy): Bacteria > Pseudomonadati > Pseudomonadota > Gammaproteobacteria > Pseudomonadales > Pseudomonadaceae > Pseudomonas > Pseudomonas sp. P7758. The sequence goes on from NZ_JACARS010000072.1 coordinate 10,413, forward strand.
TGCTCGACCTGTTGCGCGGCCTCGTTCGCGAGCTGGATCTGGCGGTGGTGATCGTGACCCACGACCTCGCCGTGGCGCGCCTGCTGGCCGACCGCCTGATGGTGATGCGCCGCTCGCGCGTGGTGGAAACCGGGCTGACGGACCAGATCCTCGACGATCCACAGCACCCTTACTCTCAACTGCTGGTGTCTTCGGTATTGCAACCATGATGAACGCCTTGATCGAGGTCCGTGACCTCTCGAAAACCTTCACCTTGCACCAGCAGAACGGCGTGGTGCTGAACGTGCTGCGCGGGGTGGAGTTCAGTGTGAAAGGCGGTGAGTGCCTGGTGCTGCATGGCCAGTCCGGCGCCGGTAAAAGCACGTTGCTGCGCACCCTGTACGGTAACTATCTGCCGGCGGGCGGCAGCATCCGAGTACAGCACCTCGGCGAATGGCTGGAGCTGGTTGGTGCCGAGCCGCGGGAGGTGTTGCAGGTGCGCCAGCAGACCCTCGGCTACGTCAGCCAGTTTCTGCGGGTGATCCCGCGGGTGGCCTGCCTGGATGTGGTGATGGAGCCCGCCCTGGCCCGTGGCTGGTCGAAGGCCAATGCACAGTCGCGCGCCGAGCATCTGCTGACCCGCCTGAATATCCCACAACGCCTGTGGCAGCTGGCACCCGGTACGTTCTCCGGCGGCGAGCAACAGCGGGTCAACATCGCCCGCGGCTTCATGGTGGATTGGCCGGTGATGCTGCTGGACGAACCCACCGCGTCCCTCGACGACAGCAACCGCCAGGTGGTGCTGGAACTGATGAACGAAGCCAAGGCTGCCGGCGCGGCCTTGATCGGCATCTTCCACGACCGCGCCGCCCGTGAAGCGGTCGCCGACCGCCATTTCGACATGACCCCCGCGCCTGTTGCCCAAGAGGAATACGCCCATGCCCGCTGAACAGATCCTCAGTAATGCCCGGCTGGTGACGGCTGATCGCATGTTCCTTGGCAGCGTCGTGCTGCGTGACGGGCTGATCGTCGACATCGCCGAAGGCCGCAGCCAACTGCCCCAGGCCCAAGACCTTGAAGGGGATTTCCTGTTGCCGGGCCTGGTGGAACTGCACACCGACAACCTGGAAAAACACATGACCCCGCGCCCCGGCGTGGACTGGCCGTCGACCTCGGCGGTACTCAGCCATGACGCGCAAATCATTGCGGCCGGCATCACCACGGTGTTCGACGCGGTGTCCATCGGCGATGTGAACCCCAAGGGCAACCGCATGCAGAAACTGCCGGCGATGCTCAACGCCATCGCGGCAGCAGAAAGCGCCGGCCTGACCCGCGCCGAACACCGCCTGCACCTGCGCTGCGAGCTGTGCCATCCCGACACCTTGAGCGTGTTTCGTGACCTGGTGGAAAACCCGCTGGTGCAGTTGGTGTCGGTGATGGACCACTCGCCGGGCCAGCGCCAGTTCGTGCTCGAATCCAAGTACCGTGAGTACTACATGGGCAAGTACCACCTGAACGACGAGACCATGGACGCGTTCATCAAGCTGCAAATGGCCAACTCCAGGGAGTACAGCGACCGCTACCGCGCCGCGATCGTCGAGCATTGCCTGGAACGCGGCCTGTCGGTGGCCAGCCATGACGATGCGACCCTGGCTCACGTCGAGGAGTCGGCGCGCTACGGCATGACCATCGCCGAATTCCCCACCACCCTGGAAGCCGCCCGTGGCTGCCGGCAACTGAACATGAAAGTTCTGATGGGCGCGCCGAACGTGGTGCGTGGCGGGTCCCACTCGGGTAATGTGGCCGCCGCCGGCCTGGCCGCCGAAGGATTGCTGGATATACTTTCCAGTGACTACTACCCGGCCAGCCTGTTGCAGGCGGCGTTCGTGCTGGCCGATCAACAGGATGGCGGCGATCTGTCGCGGGCGGTCAGGATGATCAGCCTGGCGCCCGCACACGCGGCGGGCCTGAGTGATCGCGGCGAAATCGCCACGGGTCTGCGGGCCGACCTGGTGCAAGCCAGGAGCCGCGACGGACTGCCCGTGGTCCAACAAGTGTGGCGACAAGCGAAGAGGGTGTTTTGATGGCAGGCAGGTTGATCTATCTCATCGGACCATCGGGTTCGGGCAAGGACAGCCTGCTGGATGCCGCACGACCGCGTCTGGCCGAGCGTGGCTGCCGCATTGTGCGGCGGGTCATCACCCGCTCGGCGGAAGCGGTGGGCGAAGCGGCGCAGGGTGTGAGCCCGGCGCAGTTTGCCGCAATGGAGGCCGAGGGCGCATTTGCCCTCAGCTGGCACGCCAACGGGTTGTCCTATGGCATCCCACGAGAAATCGATGAGTGGCTGGCGGCGGGGCACGATGTGCTGGTCAACGGCTCCCGCGGCCATCTGGCGCAAACCCGGCTGCGTTACCCGAACCTGCTGGTGGTGCTGCTGACGGTAGACCAAGGGGTGTTGCGCCAGCGCTTGTTGGCGCGGGGTCGCGAATCCCTGGCGGATATTGATCTGCGCCTGGCGCGCAATGCGCGATTCGCCGAGGGATTGAGCGCTGCTGCAGACGTGTTCCTGCTCGACAATTCCGGCCAACTGGAACACACGGTTGAGCGCTTGCTGGGCTGCCTCGACGGGCAACCTGCATGCGCCTGACACTGCTGGGCACCGGCGATGCGCGGCAAGTGCCGGTGTATGGCTGTGAGTGCGCCGCCTGTGGCCTGGCCCGCCATGACCAGAGCCTGCGCCGCCGCCCATGCAGCGCATTGATCGAGTGTGGCGACCAGCGCTGGTTGATCGACAGCGGGTTGCCCGACCTCACCGAGCGCTTCCCGCCGCGCAGCTTCAACGGGATTCTCCAGACCCATTACCATGCCGATCATGCCCAGGGTCTGCTGCATCTGCGCTGGGGCCAGGGGCTGGTGATTCCGGTGCATGGGCCGGTGGATCCGGAAGGGTTGTCCGACCTGTACAAGCACCCCGGCATCCTCGATTTCAGCCAGCCGTTTGCCGAGTTTGAAACCCGCCGGTTGGGTGAACTGAGCGTCACCGCGTTACCGCTGCTGCATTCCAAGCCCACCCTGGGGTATCTGCTGGAAGGTGAAGGGCGGCGCATTGCCTACCTTACCGACACCGTCGGCCTGCCACCCGCCACCCGCGATTGGCTGCAACGCGAGCCGCTGGATGTGCTGGTACTCGATTGCTCCATGCCGCCGCAACCGCAGGCACCGCGCAATCACAATGACCTGACGCTGGCGTTGCAGTGTATTGAGGAGGTGGGTGCGCAGTTGGGAGTGCTGACCCATGTGGGGCATACGCTGGATGCGTGGTTGTTGCAGCATCGGCGGGAGCTGCCGCGGCATGTGACGGTGGGCTGGGATGGGCGGGTGATTTAACGTGGGAAGTTATGTCAAGCGGTGAAGTCCTGATCGCTGGTGGATTTGGATGAAAAGTTTGAGTGGATGTATCTTTGTTGATGCCGGTTTGGAGTATTCATATTGGCGGCATTATGTAGGTTTTTGTTTTTTTTCTGATAAACCAAGGCGCTGCCGCAACGGCTGGTGTGTGTTCAGTTGTTTAAATTGCAAGTAATTTATTGAGTTTCTTAGCGGGTGTTTCATCGCTTTTAAGTGTTTCGGTGAGAACTAAATAAGCGCTGTCCCGTGCTTTCCATGCATGGGAGCTTAATGGCTGATGCCGATTGTTCCGGCTCGTCTATTAATTAAAAGAGAGTGCTCTTTCTCATGAACGTTTTTGACGCGATCTCCATCAGGCCCATGCTTCAAAACTTGCCGGAGTCTGACCCCGGTCCGACTGGCTTCGGCGCGAAAGCCAAGCCGACCTACACCACGGATCAGGCCGGCAAGCAGATCTCGCGGGACAACCTGCGGTTTCACGATCGTAACGGCGACAAGAAAGTTGATCTGTCCTACACCGTCGACCCCAGTTTCACCGCGCAGCAGCAACAACGCGTTCGTCAAGCGGTGCAGTCCTGGCAGGATGTTGCCAACATTAACCTCAAGGAGCAGGCAGATGGGGCAGACGGCACGGTAAACATTAAAAATAACCCTCGCGGTGACCGTGGTGTTGCCACATCACCTACACGCTCCAACACCAGCACGACCGCGACGATAGGCACGCTGAAAGCAGGGAGCAGACCTGGCCTGGGCAGCCACTTTTCGGTGACCGCGGTACATGAAATCGGGCACGCCATCGGCCTGCAGCATCCAGGCAACTACAATGGTGGCGGCTCTGCCTACAACAGTGGCGCGGTCTATGCCGGGGATACCAAGGCGCGCAGCGTCATGAGCTACTGGTCGGAGAAAAACCAGGCCGGCCACGACTTTCAGTCTTCGAATCCATCCGCGCCAATGATGGACGACATCGCGGCAGCGCAGCGGTTGTATGGGGCCAATCACCAAACCCGCAATACCGACACCACGTATGGTTTCAACTCCAACACCGAGCGGGAGGCGATGACGCTCAAGAGCGCCACGGACAAACCCGTTTTTTGCGTATGGGACGGCGGCGGTGACGATACGTTGGACTTTTCAGGGTTCTCACAGAACCAGAAGATCAACCTCAATGCCGAGTCGTTCTCTGACGTGGGCGGCTTGAAGGGCAATGTCTCGATTGCCAAGGGGTGCACAATTGAAAACGCAACAGGTGGGGCCGGTCGCGACACCCTGATCGGTAACGAGGCGGGCAATCGACTCAAAGGTGGAGCAGGGGCTGATACGTTGCGCGGTGGCGGGGGAGCGGACATGTTTATCTACGACAAGGCCAGTGATTCCACGCCCCAGGATCCTGACTTGATCGAGGACTTTACCAGCGGTACCGACAAGATCGACCTGTCGGGCGCATTGAAAGAAGCCGGCGTGGGCACCCTGGTGTTCACGGACCGATTCACGGGGCGCGCTGGCGAGGCCTTGCTCAAGTACGACGCCGCCACGGGCCGGTCAAGCCTTGAAGTTGACCTGAACGGCAGTGGCAAAGCCGAGTTGTTGATCAACAGTGTTGGCCAGATCAAGTCGACGGATGTGCAGTGGGCGGGGGCGACGCCTGGGTTCAAGCCGGTGCCATTACCCATGCCAAATGTAGTACCGTCCCCGGCGCCGCCCCCTGCGCCTGATTCGAAAACGACCACACTTGCAGTGTTGAACGAGATGATCGCCAAGACATTGTCGACGTTGCTGCAGCTATTGAAAGGTCTGCTTCAACAGCCGGGCGCCCCTGGGTAACCGCCAGAGTGAAGGCAGAGTCTGGCCCTGTTTCCAGTGCCTGGCTCTCAGCCATCAGCACCACGTGGTGCAGCAGCCGGATGTGTAGCAGATTGTTTTCATGCCCTGGTTAGGGCGATGGGTAATTGTAGGTTTATATGTCTCCGGTTTTCTTCGTATCGCATATTGAATGCAGAACTGGCCTGATCTGAAACTTCTGAATATAAATATAGTGCGCTTAAAAAATTGGTGATGTGTTTCTGGCTGTTTGGATATTTAAATTGAAACGTTCATAGGGGTGACATTCGGTTTTTTCATGTGAGATTTTAAGGCGGCTGTTAAGTGAAACAGTCGCGTTGAAAGTCTGTTACCTGATGAATCAAAGTCTCAACTAAAAGGATGTTGTTTGTATGAGAGTCACTGCTTCTTTCGTTAGTCCGCCTGTATCAAGTCATGAGCTATCTACGTTGAATGCGGCCACTACCAGTGATGGCGCAACCTCAAAAAAAACCTTCACCACGGATGATGCTCCAAAGCAAATCCTGCGAGAGGGTTCGAGGCATTACGATCGTAATGGCGATAACAAAATCGAGCTTTCCTTCACCCTTGACGATCAATTCTCTGTGCAACAGAAAGCGTCCTTGCGCAAAGCCCTGACGTCTTGGCAGGACGTGACAAATATTGTCTTCAAGGAGGGGGCGCCAGGTCCGGATGGTTCAATAACCATCAAGGCCAATCCCGAAGACAATGGCGGGGTGTCGGGGCTGCCTAATCGCTGGTACGGTGATATGAGCACTACGGTTGGAACGAAAGGCGCTTCTGATGCCCCACGGCATGGCGATGTTTTTTTATCAACGGCCATACATGAGTTGGGACATGCCCTGGGGCTTGGCCACCCTGGGGACTATGGTGAAAGTGTGCACTCTTATGCAGATGCCCTATACACGCAGGACACCAGAGCCCACAGCGTGATGAGTTACTGGCGAGAAACCAATCATACGGGCCATGACTTCAAATCGCGCGAACCTTCAACGCCAATGAAAGATGATATTGCTGCCGTACAGAAACTCTACGGGGCCAATCTCAATATTCGGAATACCGATACTACTTATGGCTTTGAATCCAATACTGACCGTGACCACTTCAGCCTTGAATCCTCGAAGGACGCCCCGATATTTTCGGTATGGGACGGGGGCGGGAATGACACGCTGAACTTTTCGCTATTTTCCCAGAACCAGAAGATCAACCTGAATGCGGAGTCGTTTTCCAATGTGGGTGGCTTGAAGGGTAATGTGTCTATCGCCAAGGGCGTTGTCATTGAAAATGCCACAGGTGGCTCAGGTGACGATGAGCTCATAGGGAATGAGGCCGGCAACCGGCTCAAGGGTGGAGCGGGTTCAGACAGGTTGACAGGCGGCGCAGGCGCGGACGTGTTTGCTTACGATAGAGCGAGTGACTCGACACTCACCAGGCCTGACGAAATCCTGGATTTCACCAGCGGCACAGACAAGATCGACCTTTCGGGCTTATTGAAAAATACCTCAATCAAGCATTTCAACATTGTTGAGCGGTTTACGGGGCGTGCTGGCGAGATTGTCCTGAGCCATGACCCGCGCAGCGGAAACGGTAGTCTGGGTCTCGACACCACTGGCAGGGGCAAAGCGGATTTTCTGATTAAGAGCGTGGGTGGCATTCAGGCAAGTGACATAGTCACTGGCGGGGCACACGAACCTGGAGTTTCCAAGCCGGAGCCCCAACCAGAGCCCAAGCCAGAACCTCAACCGGACCCGAATCCGGAACCTTTTCCTGCTCCGCACGATACTGTCTATGGCTTCAACTCCAACACCGGTGATCCCTTCCTTAGCCTGCATTCCCAGAGTGGCGCTCCCAGGTTCCTGGTGAGGGACAAAGGTGGCGATGACACCCTGGACTTTTCGGGCTTCCGGCAGAACCAGACCATCGACTTGCGCGAGGGCGCAGCCTCCAGCGTAGGCGGCTTGCGCAATAACGTTGGTATAGCCAAAGGTGTCACCGTGGAGAATGCGATTGGCGGCTCAGGCCGTGACACGCTCATAGGCAATACGGTGGATAACGTTCTCACCGGCGGGGCAGGTGGAGATACGCTCTGGGGTGTGGGCGGTAGAAACACGTTCAGGTATGAGAAGGCCAGCGACTCGGCCTATGACGACGCTGACCTGATCATGGATTTCACCAGTGGCCAAGACACAATTGATCTGACGGGTTTAATGACAGAAGTCGGAACGCCCTTGCGGCTGGTGGATAGCTACACGGGCCGTATTGGAGATACCGTCGTCAAATACAACCAGCAGAGCGGGCGTTACTTTGTGGGCATCGACTTACTGGGACGGCGTCAGACAAACTTCCTGCTTAAAAGCACACGCTTGATCCGGCCAGAGGACGTGATCGGTCTGTCTACTCACCTGCGCTGAAAAGCAACGCGCCAGGGCGCTCGCCATCCTCCTGGAGGGGATACCGCCCATAAATCCCTGGGCGGTAATTCCCAATCAGTCAGCAAGCCCTTGACCTCGTCACTCGTCATTTCTGGCGGATGCGGCGTTGGAGCCGTTGATGCGGTTGTAAGGTGGGTCAGGCAGTCGCCACCGCCCCTTGCCGCGAGGCGCTCAAGAAGCGCAGCAACGCCACCAGCGGGAATGCGCTGCCCACCAGCATCACCCCCAGCCAGCCGCCGTGTTCGTACACGCTGCTGGCAATCGCCGAGCCGAAGGCGCCGCCGATGAAGATGCTGGTCATGTACAGCGCGTTCAGTCGGCTACGGCTGCTGGCGTCGAGGGCGTAGATGGCGCGCTGGCCAAGGACCATGTTCATCTGCACGCAGAAGTCCAGGACCACGCCGGTCACCGCCAGGCCGATCACGCTGTACAGCGGGTGCACGAAGGCCGGCAGGAAGCTCAGTGCGGCAAACAGCATCGCCAGCAGCGAAGCGCGGTGGGTGTGGCCGGCATCCGCCAGGCGCCCGGCGATGGGTGCAGCGATGGCGCCCAGGGCGCCGACCAGGGCAAACAGGGCGATCTGGCTTTGGCTCAGGCCGTGGTTGCGGGACAGTTCCAGCGGGGCGGCGGTCCAGAACAGGCTGAAGGTGGCGAACATGCAGCCCTGGTAAAACGCGCGCTGGCGCAGCACCGGCTGGCGGCGCAGCAAGGTGCCCAGCGAGGCGAGCAGCTGGCCATAGCTGGCCGCGTGATCCGGTTGGCGCTTGGGGATGGTCAGCATCAGCACCACGCTGATAAACGCCATCAGTGCCGCAGCGGCCATGAACATGGCGCGCCAGCCGAAGTGGTCGGCCACCACGCTGGACACCGGTCGCGCCAGCAGGATACCCAGCAGCAAGCCGCCCATGATGCTGCCGACCACCCGGCCACGGGATTCAGCCGGCGCCAGGTGCGCCGCCAGCGGAATCAGGATCTGTACCGACACCGAACTGAAGCCGATCAGCAGCGACACCAGCAGGAACAGGTTCGGCTGTTCGGTGAACGCCGCACCCAGCAGGCTGGCGATGGCCACCACGGTGGTGATGATCATCAGCCGGCGGTTTTCCAGCAGGTCGCCCAACGGCACCAGGAAGAACAGGCCCAGGGCATAGCCGATCTGGGTCAGGGACACGATCAGGCTGGCCATGGCCGGCGTGAGGCCGATGTCCGGGGCGATCAGCTCGATGATCGGTTGCGCGTAGTAGATGTTGGCGACGATGGCGCCGCAACAGAACGCAAACAGCATCACCATGCCTCGGGTCATCGTGCTTGTAGCGGGGGGCGTGGCGTTCATGGCGTTCTCATAAAAGCGAAGGATTGTGGCGAGCGAGCATAAAGACTGGCCCCGGGCGCGAGTAGCCTGTCTGTGGTGATAACACTCATGCCGGGAATTAATGACTGAAACGTTAACTTTCGCGCTGAAGGTCGATGATACATTCAGTCACAACTGCATAAACAGGAAATCGACTGCCATGAAGACGACATTCAACAAGATGCTCCTGGCCTCCAGCCTGGCCGCGCTGATGACCGTGGGCGTTGCCCAGGCCGCAGATGCCCCGCGTGTCGGCGTGCGGGGTGCGATTACCGCGATGGACGGCGACGCGATGCACGTCAAGGTCAACAGCGGTGAAGACGTCACCGTGCACCTGACCAAGGACACGCAGGTGCGTGCGGTCACCCTGGCAAAAATCGAAGACATCAAGCCCGGCAGTTACATCGGTTCGGCGGCCATGCCCAACGCGGATGGCACCCTGACGGCGCTGGAAGTGCATGTATTCCCACCGGCGATGGCCGGTACAGGCGATGGGCACCGTGCGTTCGACCTGAAGGAAGGCAGCAGCATGACCAACGGCACCGTGGGTGACCTGGTGGTGAGCGATGGCCGCACGTTGACCGTCAAGTACAAGGGCGGCGAGCAGAAGATCGTGGTGCCGGATGATGTGCCGATCGTCAACCTGGAACCGGGTGATCGCAGCTTGCTGAAGCCTGGGGTGAAGGTGGTGATGTTTGCGGCGAAGGGCGCGGACGGGAGCGTGACGGCCCAGGCGATTTCTGCGGGTAAGGATGGCGTGACACCGCCGATGTAACGGCTGTAGATAGATCGTTCCCACGCTCCGCGTGGGAATACATCCAGTGACGCTCTGCGTCACCATTGCGCACGGTCCAGGTCTTGCGGCGCGACCTGGACGCGGAGCGTCCTATGATGCATTCCCACGCGGAGCGTGGGAACGATCAGCGACCGGGTTTCTCCAGTCAGAACTGCTTATTGGCCGGAGTAGATCTGGTCAAAAACCCCGCCATCATTGAAGTGGGTCTTCTGCACGGTGCGCCAGTCTCCAAAGGTCTTCTCTACCGACAGGAAGTCGACTTTCGGGAAACGGTCGGTGTACTTGGCCAGCACTTTCGGGTCACGTGGACGCAGGTAGTTGTTGGCGGCAATTTCCTGGCCTTCCGGCGACCACAGGTACTTCAGGTATTCTTCGGCAGCCACTTTGGTGCCTTTCTTCTCGACCACTTTGTCGACGATCGACACTGGCGGCTCAGCTTCTGCGGAAACGCTCGGGTAGATCACTTCGAACTGATCACGGCCGAATTCACGGGCGATCATTTCTGCTTCGTTCTCAAAGGTCACCAGCACGTCGCCGATCTGGTTAGTCATGAACGTGGTGGTAGCGGCACGGCCACCGGTGTCCAGCACGGGTGCGTGCTTGAACAGGTCACCCACGAACTTCTTGGCCTTCTCTTCGTCGCCGCCATTCTTCAGCACATAACCCCAGGCCGAGAGGTAGGTGTAGCGGCCGTTACCGGAGGTCTTCGGGTTCGGCACGATGACTTGCACGCCATCCTTGAGCAGGTCCGGCCAGTCTTTCAAGGCTTTCGGGTTGCCTTTGCGCACGATGAACACCGTGGCCGAAGTGAACGGCGCACTGTTGTTCGGCAGGCGGGTAACCCAGTTGTCCGGCACCAGTTTGCCGTTGTCCGCCAGGGCGTTGATGTCGGTGGCCATGTTCATGGTGATCACGTCAGCCGGCAGGCCGTCGATCACCGAGCGCGCTTGTTTGCTCGAACCACCGAAGGACATCTGCAGGGTCAGCTTGTCGTTTGGATGCTCGGCGGCCCAGTGCTTCTGGAAGGCGGCGTTGTAGTCCTTGTAGAAGTCACGCATCACGTCATAGGAGACGTTGAGCAGGGTGACCGGGGCGGCCTGGACGACGCCAGCCAGTGCGAGGCCGGCGGCCAGGAGAGAGGCACTAACGAGTTTTTTCACTGCTCATTCCTTGTTGTTCGAGAAGGTTTTTGAAACGCATGGGGGCAATATGCCAGCGACTATAACGGGGGGGGCATAGTCGCTTAAAGATTAAAAAGAACTTTGCTTATTCCAGTTTCTTGAAAAGCGCGCTGCCACACCGTGAGCAAAACGCTGCATTGGGCTCATGGCTGTTTTTCTTGCACACCGGGCAATCCGTTTGCAATTGCTCACCGCGCATGGCGTTGGCCAGTTCGGCGGTGAAGATCCCGGTGGGCACCGCGATGATCGAATAACCGGTGATCATCACCAGCGACGAAATCACCTGGCCCAGCGGGGTCTTCGGCACGATATCGCCAAAGCCCACGGTGGTCAGGGTGACGATCGCCCAATAGATGCCCTTGGGAATGCTGGTAAACCCGTGCTCCGGGCCTTCGATCACGTACATCAAGGTGCCGAACACCGTGACCAGGGTGCAGACGCTGACCAGGAACACCACGATCTTCTGCTTGCTGCCCCGCAGCGCCGACATCAGGTAGTTGGCCTGCTTGAGGTACGGGCCGAGCTTGAGCACGCGGAAAATCCGCAGCATCCGGATGATTCGGATAATCAGCAGGTACTGCGCGTCGCTGTAGTACAGCGCGAGGATCCCGGGCACGATCGCCAGCAAATCCACCAGCCCATAAAAGCTGAAGGCATAGCGCAACGGCTTGGGCGAGCAATACAGCCGCAGGCCGTACTCGATGGCGAAGATGATGGTGAAGCCCCACTCGATATAGGCCAGCACGTTGGCGTAGTTGTCGTGGACCTCCTGGATGCTGTCGAGGATCACGATCACCAGGCTGGCCAGGATGATCAGCAACAGGGTGCTGTCGAAGCGTCGGCCGGCCGGGGTGTCACTTTGGAAAACCATGACGTAGAGACGCTCACGCCAGTGCTTGTTGCTGTCCATGGAAGTCGCCTGAATCGAAGATCAGCGAAGCCTAGGGGGATTCGAAGGGGCTGTCCATGCGGGTTTTCTGCATCACCCGCTGACTGGCGCGCACCAGCCAGGTGGCGAGGATAAACGGCGCGGTCAGCGCGGGCAGGTTCAGGCCGGTGAAGCCGGGCGTGAGGATGATCGCCAGCAGGATGCCGATCAGCGGCAGCCAGGGTTGGCGACGATGCTGGCTGAGGGCCAGGGCGGCCAATGCCGGGTTATAGCTGTGCAGGCCGAGCAGGGCGCTGGCGGGCTCGTCCATCAACAGGGCGATCAACACGCCGAGGCTCGCGCCGGTCAGCGCCCACAAGGCCGCGCGGCGGCTGGCTATTACAAGACCGAGGGCGATCAGCAGGCCGGCGAGGGGGTGGTCCATCAGGATGACTTGGGCCAGACCTGTGAACGGCGCGCAGAGTAGCGCCCAGGTGCGGGGTTCGCTGGCGGCAAATGCGGCGGGCGCGGTGGTGCCCAGCAGCAGCCAGCCGAGTACCACAAACGGTGCGGTGTAGGCGGGCAGGTCATCGGGGTTGGCGGCGCGTTTGAGCCACTGGCGAGTGAGGATTGCGCTGAGGCCACCGCAGGCGAGAATCAACGGCGGCAGCAGTGCCGACCAGCTGAAGTGCTGGCTGATCAGCAAGCCGAGCAGCACGCCGTTGTAGCTATAGAGACCGGCCTGGCGTTCGGCCTTGGGATAGCCGCGGCGTTGGGCGGTCAGCAAGCCGGCGACACCGCCCAGCAGCGCGCCGCCGAGCAGGGCCGGGGCGCCGACCAGGATCGCCAGCAGGCAGAGCAGGCCACACAGCGGGTGGCGCTGCAGGAATATCTGGCTGAAGCCGTTGAGCAGGGCTTCGGCCCAGTCGGGGCAGGGTTGGTTGGGCATGATCAATAATCTGCAGGAAAGCGCCGAATCTTGTGGCGAGGGAGCTTGCTCCCGCTGGGGCGCGCAGCGGCCCCAAAAGATGGGCCTGCTGCGCAGTCCAGCGGGAGCAAGCTCCCTCGCCACAGGGGATTAGATCAATGTCTCGATCCGCAACGAATTGGTCGACCCTGGCTGCCCGAATGGCACCCCAGCAGTAATCACCAACGTATCCCCACGCTCCGCCATACCCTGTGCCTGGGCAATCTCCAACGCCGTGGAACACACCTCATCCACCTGCCGCAGCCGATCGTTCACCACCGAATGCACGCCCCACGCCACGCTCAAGCGTCGCGCCGTCGACAGGTTCGGTGTCAGGTTCAGAATCGGCACCGCCGGCCGTTCCCGCGCCGCCCGCAAGGTGGAGCTGCCCGACTCGCTGTAGTTCACCAGCACTGCCACCGGCAGGATGCTGCTGATACGGCGGATCGCACAGCTGATGGCGTCCGACACCGTGGCATCCGCCTTGGGCCGGCTGACGTCCAGCTGGGTCTGGTAATCCGGGCCATTTTCCACCTGGCGAATGATCTTGCTCATCATCAGCACGGCCTCCAACGGGTATTCACCGGAAGCGGTTTCCGCCGACAGCATCACCGCGTCCGCCCCTTCCGCCACTGCGTTGGCCACGTCGGTGACTTCGGCACGGGTCGGCGCCGGGGAGAAGCGCATGGATTCAAGCATCTGCGTGGCCACCACCACCGGTTTACCCAACTGGCGGCACACACCAATGATGTCCTTCTGGATTTGCGGCACGCTTTCCGCCGGCACTTCCACCCCCAGGTCACCTCTGGCGACCATGATCGCGTCGCTCAACTCGGCGATTTCCTGCAGGCGCTGCACCGCCGAGGGCTTCTCGATCTTGGCCATCAGGAACGCCTTGTCGCCGATCAACTCGCGGGCTTCGCGGATGTCTTCCGGGCGTTGCACAAACGACAGCGCCACCCAGTCCACCCCCAGTTCCAGGCCGAAGCTCAGGTCGCGGCGGTCCTTGGCGGTCAGCGGGCTGAGCTCCAGCAATGCCTGGGGTACGTTCACGCCTTTACGGTCCGACAGTTCGCCGCCGTTGAGCACGGTGGTGTCGATGGCATCGGCGTGCTTGGTGATCACCCGCAGGCGCAGCTTGCCGTCGTCCAGCAGCAGGTCCATGCCGGGCTGCAGGGCCGCGATGATTTCCGGGTGGGGCAGGTTGACTCGCCGCTGGTCACCGGGTGTCGGGTCGAGGTCCAGGCGCAGGGCCTGGCCGCGAATCAGTTGCACTTTTCCTTCGGCAAAACGCCCCACCCGCAGCTTCGGCCCTTGCAGGTCCATCAGGATGCCGAGGGGATAATTGAGCTGGCGCTCCACCTGGCGAATCCACTGGTAGCGTTGGGCGTGGTCGGCATGATCGCCATGGCTGAAGTTCAGGCGAAAGATATTCACCCCGGCTTCCACCAGCTCGCGGATGTCGTCGATGCTGTCGGTGGCCGGGCCCAGCGTGGCGAGGATCTTGACCTTCTTGTCAGGCGTCATGTTCAGGGGACTCTCTTTCAGGGCTTTCAAGAATCAGAATGGCGCGGAAATCGTTGACGTTGGTGCGGGTCGGCTCGGTGATGATCAAGCCGTCGAGGGCCGCGAAGTAACCGTAGCCATTGTTGTTGTCCAGCTCGTCACTGGCGCTCAAGCCCAGGGCTTCGGCGCGGGCGTAGCTGGTGGGCGTCATGATCGCGCCGGCGTTGTCTTCCGAGCCGTCGATGCCGTCGGTGTCACCCGCCAGGGCGTAGACGCCGGGCAGGCCCTTGAGGCTGTCGGTGAGGCTCAGCAGGAATTCGGCGTTGCGTCCGCCACGGCCATTGCCGCGTACGGTGACGGTGGTTTCGCCGCCGGAGAGGATCACGCAAGGCGCCGCCAGGGGTTGGCCGTGCTGGATGATTTGCCGGGCGATACCGGCGTGCACCTTGGCCACGTCCCGCGCTTCGCCTTCCAGGTCGCCGAGGATCAGCGGGCTGAAACCGGCCTGGCGGACTTTCACCGCCACCGCTTCCAGGGATTGCTGCGGACGGGCGATCAGTTGGAAATGGCTGCGGGCCAGCACCGGGTCCCCGGGCTTGACGGTTTCCGACTCCGGGCTTTGCAGCCAGGTGCGCACCGACGCCGGGATTTCAATCTGGTAGCGCTTGAGAATCGCCAGCGCCTGTTGCGAGGTACTGGGGTCGCCAACAGTGGGGCCGGAAGCGATGACCGTGGCCTGGTCGCCCGGTACATCGGAAATCGCGTAGGTGTAGACGGTGGCAGGCCAGCTTGCCTTGGCCAGGCGCCCGCCCTTGATCGCCGAGAGGTGCTTGCGCACGCAGTTCATCTCGCCAATGGTGGCGCCGGATTTGAGCAGGGCCTTGTTGATCGCTTGCTTGTCCGCCAGGGTGATGCCGGCGGCCGGAAGGGCGAGCAGTGCAGAGCCGCCGCCGGAGAGCAGGAAGATCACGCGGTCGTCTTCGCCCAGGTTGCTGATCAGCTCCAGCACACGCTTGGCCACGGCCTGGCCTGCGGCGTCCGGCACCGGGTGCGCGGCTTCGACCACCTCGATTTTCTTGCAGGGTGCGCCGTGGCCGTAGCGGGTGACCACCAGACCCGAGACTTCGCCTTGCCAGCAGTTTTCCACCACCAGCGCCATGGCGGCGGCGGCTTTGCCGGCGCCGATCACGATGACACGGCCGCTGCGGTCGGCGGGCAGATAGGGTTCGAGGACTTGCCGGGGGTGGGCGGCGTCGATGGCTGTGGCAAACAGCTCGCGAAGCAGGTGTTGCGGATCGACCGACATAAGCGGGCTCCCGGGGATTCTTGTTATTAGGGGTGCATCAAATTCGATGTGAAATGCGGTCAAAAATGTGGGAGCGGGCTTGCTCGCGAAAGCGGTCTACCATTCGACATCCATGCTGACTGATACACCGCTTTCGCGAGCAAGCCCGCTCCCACATTCGATCGCATTTCAACGGGGTTTATTTATCGCGAATCGAAAAATTCGCCATATGTTCCAGGCCCTTGATCAGCGCCGAGTGGTCCCAGTTGCCGCCACCGATGGCGGTGCAGGTGCTGAACACCTGCTGCGTGCCGGCGGTGTTCGGCAGGTTGATCCCCAGCTCCTTGGCACCGGCCAGGGCCAGGTTCAGATCCTTCTGGTGCAGGTTGATGCGGAAGCCCGGATCGAAGGTGCCCTTGATCATGCGCTCGCCATGCACTTCGAGGATTTTCGACGAAGCAAAACCCCCCATCAGTGCTTCACGCACCTTGGCCGGGTCGGCGCCGTTCTTCGAGGCGAACAGCAGCGCTTCCGCCACCGCCTGGATGTTCAACGCAACGATGATCTGGTTGGCCACCTTGGCGGTCTGGCCATCGCCATTGCCGCCCACCAGGGTGATGTTCTTGCCCATGGCCTGGAACAGCGGCAGGGCGCGTTCGAAGGTGTGCGGGTCGCCGCCGATCATGATGCTCAGGGTGCCGGCCTTGGCACCGACTTCACCACCGGACACCGGGGCGTCGAGGTAGCGTGCGCCGGTCTCGTTGATCTTCGCGGCGAAGGCCTTGGTGGCGGTGGGCGAGATCGAACTCATGTCGATCACCACTTTGTTCGGCCCAAGGCCTGCGGCAACGCCGTCGGCGCGGAATAGCACATCATCGACCTGCGGAGTGTCGGGCACCATGACGATGATGAATTCGGCTTCCTGGGCCACTTGCTGCGGGTTGGCCAGGGCCACCGCACCAGCGCTGATCAGTTCAGCCGGCGCCTTGCCGTGATGCTCGGAAAGAAACAGTTGGTGACCGGCCTTTTGCAGGTTGGCAGCCATGGGTTGGCCCATGATGCCGGTGCCGATAAATCCGATTTTAGCCATGACGAAAATCCTCTTATTGTTAGGTGTGCAGGCCTGGCGCGGCCTGCTAAACACAGGAGATCCACTGTGGGAGCGGGCTTGCTCGCGAATGGGGGCCGACATTCAGCATTGATGTCGACTGATCCACCGCTTTCGCGAGCAAGCCCGCTCCCACATTGGGTGCTGTGTTTGTTCAGTTAGATCGCGTTGTGGCTTTTGAGCCAACCCAAACCCGCTTCGGTGGTGGTCAACGGTTTGTACTCACAGCCGACCCAACCCTGATAACCGATGCGGTCCAAATGTTCGAACAGGAAGCGGTAGTTGATCTCACCGGTCCCCGGCTCGTTGCGCCCCGGGTTGTCCGCCAGCTGGATGTGGTTGATCTCACCCAGGTGCGCAGCCATGGTGCGGGCCAGGTCGCCTTCCATGATTTGCATGTGATAGATGTCGTATTGCAGGAACAGGTTGGCACTGCCTACCTGCTCGCGAATCGACAGGGCCTGCGCCGTGTTGTTCAGGTAGAAGCCCGGGATGTCGCGGGTATTGATCATCTCCATCACAAGCTTGATGCCTACCGCCTGCAGCTTGTCGGCGGCGTACTTGAGGTTGGCGACGAAGGTTTTTTCAAGCGTCGCGTCATCCACGCCGGCCGGGCGAATCCCCGCCAGGCAGTTGACCTGGGTATTGCCCAGTACCTGGGCGTAGGCGATGGCCAGGTTGACCCCGGCACGGAACTCCTCGACCCGGTCCGGGTGGCAGGCCAGGCCGCGTTCGCCCTTGGCCCAGTCACCGGCCGGCAGGTTGAACAGCACTTGGGTCAGGCCGTGGGCATCGAGTTGCGCCTTGATTTCAGCTGAGCTGAATTCATAGGGAAACAGGTATTCCACACCACTGAACCCCGCATCGGCGGCGGCTTTGAAACGGGCAAGAAAGTCCTGTTCGGTAAACAGCATGGACAGGTTGGCGGCAAAACGCGGCATGGGGTTCTCCTTAATCGAGCAGTGAAATGGCAGTCGGCGCGTCGTTGCCCACCAGTGCCAGATCTTCGAATTCGTTGACGGCGTTGATCTCGGTGCCCATGGAAATATTGGTCACCCGTTCCAGAATAATCTCAACGATCACCGGAACCTTGAATTCTTCGATCATTTCCTGGGCCTTGCGCAGTGCCGGCTGGATCTGTCCCGGCTCGAACACCCGCAGGGCCTTGCAACCCAGGCCTTCGGCGACGGCCACGTGGTCGACGCCGTAACCGTTGAGTTCCGGTGCGTTGAGGTTGTCGAAGGACAGCTGCACGCAGTAGTCCATTTCAAACCCGCGCTGGGCCTGGCGGATCAGCCCCAGGTAGGAGTTGTTCACCACCACGTGGATGTACGGCAGCTTGAACTGTGCGCCCACGGCCAGCTCTTCGATCATGAACTGGAAGTCATAGTCGCCGGACAGTGCCACGACGTTGCGGGTCGGGTCCGCCTTGACCACACCCAGTGCCGCCGGAATGGTCCAGCCGAGCGGGCCGGCCTGGCCGCAGTTGATCCAGTGGCGTGGTTTGTAGACGTGCAGGAACTGCGCGCCGGCAATCTGCGACAGGCCGATGGTGCTGACGTAGCAGGTGTCTTTGCCGAACACCTGGTTCATCTCTTCGTACACCCGTTGCGGCTTGACCGGCACGTTGTCGAAGTGGGTCTTGCGGTGCAGGGTGGCCTTGCGCTGCTGGCAATCGTGGAGCCAGGCGCTGCGGTCCTTGAGCTTGCCGGCGGCTTTCCACTCGCGGGCCACTTCAATGAACATGGTCAATGCAGAGCCGGCGTCGGAAACGATGCCCAGGTCCGGGGTGAACACGCGGCCGATTTGCGTCGGCTCGATGTCCACGTGAATGAATTTTCGGCCCTCGGTGTACACCTCCACCGAACCGGTGTGACGGTTGGCCCAGCGGTTACCGATGCCCAGCACCACGTCCGATTTCAACATCGTGGCGTTGCCATAGCGGTGGGACGTTTGCAGGCCGACCATGCCCACCATCTGCGGGTGATCGTCCGGGATCGTGCCCCAGCCCATCAGGGTCGGGATCACCGGGATGCCGGTCAACTCGGCGAATTCCACCAGCAGTTCGCTGGCGTCGGCGTTGATCACGCCACCACCGCTCACCAGCAATGGGCGCTCGGCCTGGTCCAGCAGGGCCAGGGCTTTTTCCACCTGGATGCGGGTCGCCAAAGGCTTGGCCAGGGGCAGTGGTTGGTAGGCGTCGATGTCAAATTCGATCTCGGCCATTTGTACGTCGAATGGCAGGTCGATCAGCACCGGGCCCGGGCGGCCGGAGCGCATTTCATAGAAGGCCTTCTGGAAGGCATACGGCACCTGGCCGGGTTCCAGGACGGTGGTCGCCCACTTGGTCACCGGCTTGACGATGCTGGTGATGTCGACAGCCTGGAAGTCTTCCTTGTGCATGCGTGCCCGTGGCGCCTGGCCGGTGATGCACAGGATCGGGATCGAGTCCGCCGAGGCGCTGTACAGGCCGGTAACCATGTCGGTGCCCGCCGGGCCCGAGGTGCCGATGCACACGCCGATATTGCCGGCCTTGGTGCGGGTGTAGCCCTCGGCCATGTGCGAGGCGCCTTCAACGTGGCGAGCAAGGACGTGATCGATGCCACCGACCTTCTGCAAGGCCGAATACAGCGGGTTGATCGCGGCGCCCGGGATACCGAAGGCGGTGTCGACCCCTTCACGGCGCATCACCAGGACAGCGGCTTCGATTGCTCTCATTTTGCTCATGGTTTTGGTGCCTCTTGCGTTTTGTAATTGTATACAAGTGGTGTTGGTCCGAAGTGTATTCACGGCGAGCGGGGCAGGTCAATCCATTTTCTTGGGTGGCCTTTACGTTCGTCGGAAGGCTTATGGACGGGAATATTTCGACGTGCGGTGCGTATGTTTCGAAATATTGTATACAAAAAATAAATCTATTGTGTTCTATTTGTTTGATCGAGCTTCTGATCAGACAGAGCCCCACGGCTTTCCCATAACAAGATAAGGACGGCACCCATGAGCGCTTTAACCTTGAAAGTCGCAGTCAACCTGGCCAGCCACGCCATCGCGGCAGGCCGCACCATTTCGGCGGCACCGCTGACCGTTGCGGTACTCGACAGCGGCGGGCATTTGATAACGTTGCAGCGCGAGGATGGCGCGAGCCTGCTGCGCCCGCAGATCGCGATTGGCAAGGCCTGGGGTGCGATAGCCCTGGGCAAGGGCTCGCGCTTGCTGGCGCTGGACGCACAGCAACGGCCGGCGTTTATTGCCGCGTTGAACAGCCTGGGGCAGGGCAGCGTGGTGCCGGCACCGGGCGGGGTGTTGATCCGGGATCAGGCGGGTGTGGTGCTGGGCGCGATCGGGATCAGCGGGGATACGTCGGATATTGACGAGCAGTGTGCGATCAGTGCGATCGAGGGGTTGGGGTTGTTGGCGGATGCGGGGGTTACTGCTTGATGTGAGGTGACTGGTCGGGCCTCTTCGCGAGCAAGCCCGCTCCCACATTTGACTGCATTCCAAGGCTGGAACTCGGTCAAATGTGGGAGCGGGCTTGCCCGCGAAAGGGGCGACTCGGTCCCGGACCTAAACCCAAACCGCATCCCACAGCGGATAGTCGCCAATCCGCTCCACCAACCCTGCTCTTAATGGGTTGGCCACGACATACCGAGCCATCTTCACCAAGTCATCGTCCTTGCGCAGCGCACGATCATGAAAGCTGGTTTGCCATAGCCGCCCTTTGCGGCCCGTTGCGCCATTAACGGTTCGAGTGCTTTTGGACTTCACCTGGCACATCAGGTCTCCCAATGAGCCTTTTTGCAGCTCAATCAACCAGTGAAAGTGGTCGGGCATGACCACCCAGGCCAGGGACTTCGCCAACCCTTGGTATTGGGCGAGCCGGAATTGCCAGACCACCAGCCGATCCAGGTAAAAGTCACTGAAGATTGGCACACGTTCGTGGGTATTGGTGGTGATCAGGTAAATACGGTTGGATTCGCTGAATCGCCCGATGCGCAGGCGATGTGAAGCAGCTGGATCAGGCATTCCTTTGCCTCTCTTCAGGTGGGGTTCTGAGAGGCTAGATCGGGGAATCTGGAGATGATGGTTTGGCTTTGTGCAGGATGTGTCTGGGAGGGCGCTTTCGCGAGCAAGCCCGCTCCCACATTGGATCTGCGGCGTTTAAACAATTTATGTCTGGCACAAATTCAAATGTGGGAGCGGGCTTGCTCGCGAATCTTGAAGACGCTGCGGTCTATCAGTCCCGCTCACACCCCTTCAACACCAACCGAATAATCGTCTGCGCCGCCGCCTCATAATCCGCTTCATCCAACTTCGCCTTCCCGGTCACCGCCGAAATCTGCCAGTCAAAATCCGCATACGTCTGCGTCGCCGCCCAAATGCTGAACATCAGGTGATGCGGATCAATCGGCGCAATCAGCCCACGGTCCACCCAGCTCTGGATGCAGTCGATGTTGTGCTTGGCCTGGGCATTCAGCTGTTCCACCTGCTCGGGGCTCAAATGCGGGGCGCCGTGCATGATCTCACTGGCAAACACTTTCGAGGCAAACGGCAAATCCCGGGAGATGCAGATCTTCGAGCGGATGTACCCGCTCAGCACGGCCGAAGGGTCGCCATCAGGATTGAACGGTGTGGAGGCCGCCAGGATCGGCTCGATAATGCTTTCGAGCACCTCGCGATAGAGGTTGTCCTTGGACTTGAAGTAGTAGTAGACGTTGGGCTTGGGCAGCCCGGCCTTGGCGGCGATGTCGCTGGTTTTGGTCGCGGCGAAGCCCTTGTCGGCAAACTCCTCACTGGCAGCCCGCAGGATCAGTTCTTTGTTGCGCTCGCGAATGGTGCTCATAGACCAGGAGGTTCCTTGCCAAGACAGGCGGTCTGGCATGGTAGCACCGGCTTTGCGCAGGGCTCAAGAATCCCGCCGCAGCCCTTGCATGGCGGGGCGCCCAGCTGACTTTGTCTGTCTTGATGCTGAACGCATTCACGGTCGTACAGGCACAGCTCCAGCGCGCTGCTAGAGTTCAGGCAGCGAGCGGCCATTTAGCCTGGCCACCGCTTCCTGTTTTCGGCGTTCGAGAGAGAAACCCGTGGAGAAAAGCAGACGACGTACGTTCGCCTGGGCCGTTGGCACGTTGTTACTGGTAGCGTTGTTGATTGCCCTGGGTTTGCACTTCTTTGCAGGCGGGCACAAAGGCCGGCCGGCCGTCACCGGCGAACCGGTGGCCGTGGTGCCGGTGGTGTTGCAGGACGTGCCGGTGTATATCGATGCCCTCGGAACCGTCACCCCCACCCGCAGTGTGACCGTGGTCACCCAGGTCGATGGCATCCTCAGCAGCGTGGAATTCAAGGAAGGCCAGCACGTCAGCAAGGGCCAGGTGATTGCGCGGATCGATGACCGCGCCCTCAAGGCCCAACTGGCCGTGGCCAAGGGTACCCTGGCCCACGACCAGGCTGTGTTGAGCAATGCTCAGCGCGATCTGGTGCGCTACCGCGAACTGGTCAAGGCCGGTTCTACCAGCCAGCAAACCGTCGACACCCAGGCGTCCTTGGTCCAGCAACAACTGGGCACCGTGGCCGCCGACCAGGGCAATGTGCAGAACCTTGAAGTGCAGGTCGGCTACTGCACCATCACTTCGCCGGTCGACGGTGTGGTGGGCCTGCGCCTGGTCGACCCCGGCAATTACGTCACCACCACCAGCACCACCGGCATCGTGGTGATTACCCAGATGAACCCGGCCACCGTGGTGTTCGCGGTCCCCGAGGACGACTTGGGCGCTATCAACCAGGCACTGGGCCGTGGCGCCGTGACGGTGCTGGCCTACGACCGCAACAAGAAAGCCCTGCTGGCCACCGGCAGCCTGTTGGCCCTGGACAACCAGGTAGACACCTCCACCGGCACCATCAAGGTCAAGGCGCAGTTCGATGATTCGGGCAGTGCGCTGTTCCCCAACCAGTTCGTCAATGCGCGCCTGAAGGCCGACACCCTGGCCCAGGTTGCCGTGGTGCCCACCCGGGCGATCCAGCATGGCAGCCAGGGCGATTTTGTGTTCGTGGTGAATGGCGACAAGGCCAGCCTGCGCAACATCAAGACCGGCCCATCGATGGGCGATGTGTCGGCGGTGCTCGAAAACGGGGTCAAGCCAGGCGAGCAGGTGATCACCGAAGGCGCCGACAAACTGGATGACGGTTCGGCCGTGAAGGTCGTCGCCCAGTGAGGAGCTGCCGAGCATGAACATTTCGCGGCCCTTTATCGAACGTCCCGTCGCCACCACCTTGATGATGGTCGCGGTGCTGTTGCTGGGCATGTTGGGGTATCACCTGTTGTCGGTGTCGGCGTTGCCTGAAGTCGACTACCCGACCATTCAGGTCTTCACCCAATACCCCGGCGCCAGCCCGGACGTGGTCAGCTCCTCGATCACCGCGCCGCTGGAGCGCCAGCTCGGCGAGATGCCGGGCCTCAAGTCGATGAACTCCACCAGCTCCGACGGCGCTTCGGTGGTGACCCTGCAATTCGACCTGTCGCTGTCCCTGGACGTGGCAGAGCAGGAAGTGCAGGCCGCGATCAACGCCGCCGGCACCTTCCTGCCGGCCAACCTGCCGTACCCACCGGTATACAGCAAGGTCAATCCGGCGGATGCGCCGGTGCTGACCCTGTCCCTGACCTCCGATGTGTTGCCGCTGACCAAGGTCGAGGACCTGGCGGATACACGGCTGGCGCAGAAGATCTCGCAGATCACTGGCGTCGGCCTGGTGACCATCAGCGGCGGTCAGCGCCCGGCGGTGCGGGTCGAGGCGAATACCTCGGCGCTCAATAGCCTCGGCCTGTCCATTGATGACCTGCGCACCTCCCTCGGCACGGCCAACGTCAACCAGGCCAAGGGCAATATCGACGGCAAGTTCCAGGCGTATTCGATTGGTGCCAACGACCAGCTGCAATCGGCCGAGGAATACCGCGACCTGGTGATCGCCTATAAAAATGGCGCGCCGATTCGCCTGTCGCAGATCGCCAGTTCCACCCAGGGCCCGGAGAACCCGCGTCAGGCTGCGTGGACCAACAGCACGCCGTCGATTGTGCTGAACATCCAGCGCCAGCCCGGCGCCAACGTGATCCAGGTGGTCGACCGCGTGCAGCAATTGCTGCCCAAGCTGCGGGCCAGTTTGCCGGGTACCTTGAAGGTCGATGTGCTGACCGACCGCACGCAAACCATCCGCGCCTCGGTCACCGATGTGCAGTACGAACTGGCGGTGGCGGTGCTGCTGGTGGTGATCGTGATTTTCATTTTCCTGCGCGACGTTGCGGCGACGGTTATTCCGGCAGTCACCGTGCCGCTGACGCTGGTGGGCACCCTGGCGGTGGCTTATGCGCTGGGCTTTTCCCTGAACAACCTGACACTGATGGCGCTGACTATCGCCATCGGATTCGTGGTGGACGACGCCATCGTGATGATCGAAAACATCACACGCTATATCGAGGCGGGCGACTCGCCGCTGGAGGCGGCGCTCAAGGGGTCGGAGCAAATCGGCTTCACGATTATTTCGCTGTCGATTGCGCTGATTGCAGTGATGATCCCGCTGCTGTTCATGGGCGATGTGGTCGGCCGGCTGTTCCGCGAATTCGCCATGACCGTGGCCGTGACCATCGTTATCTCGGCGTTCATCTCCCTGACGCTCACGCCGATGATGTGCGCGCGGATGCTCAAGAATAAGCACCAGGAACGCCGCGCGGATTTCTTCGACCGCATCAACACCCACTACGTGCGTGGCCTTGACTGGGTGTTGGCGCACCGCACCTTGACCCTGATCTCGATAGCGCTCACCGCCGCGCTGACCCTGATGATTCTGGTGATCATGCCCAAGGGCTTTTTCCCCGACCAGGACACCGGGCTGATCCAGGGTATTTCCCAGGCGGCGCCGACGGTTTCGTTCCAGCAGATGCAGACCGAACAACAGCGCCTGGCCGCGCGAATCCTCAAGGACCCGGCGGTGCAAAGCTTGTCGTCCTTTGTGGGTATCGACCAGACCAACCCGACCATCAACCAGGGCAACCTGCTGATCAACCTCAAGCCGCGCGGCGAGCGTGACAGTGCCACCGAGGTGATCCGCCGGCTCTCCGATGCCAACGCCGACGACGCCGGGATCCGCCTGTACCTGCACTCGGTACAGGACCTGACCCTCGACGCCACGGTGTCCACCACCAGCTACCGCCTGGGCCTGCAAGCCACCGATCCGGACGAGCTGGAAACGTGGACCACCAAGCTGCTGGCGGCGATCAAGCAAGACCCGATGTTCACCGACGTGCAAAGCCAGGCGATGCAATTCGGCAATCAGATCCAGCTGACCTTTGACCGCGCCACCGCCTCGCGCCTGGGTATCACGCCCCAGGCGATTGACGATGTGCTGTATGACGCCTTCGGCCAGCGCCAGGTCTCGACGATCTACACCCAGCTCAACCAGTACCACGTGGTGATCGCCACCGACCATCCGCCGCGCAACTTGCCGGACCTGCTCACCGGGTTGTACGTGGACATTCCCGGTGGCGGTGTGGCGCCGCTGTCGAGCATGGCGACCCTGCAGGTGGTGCGCACGCCCGTGACCATCAACCGCCTGGGTCAGTTTCCGTATGCCGACGTGTCGTTCAACCTTGCTCCGGGCCAGACCCTTGGCACGGCAGTGACGCGGCTCAAGGACATCGAGGCCAAGGTCGGCTTGCCGCTGTCGGTGCAGGCCAACCTGGAAGGCGCGGCGGCGACGTTCGAACAGTCGCTGTCCAACCAGGTATTCCTGGTGGTGGCGGCGATTGTGGTGGTGTACCTGATGCTGGGGATTCTGTACGAAAGCTTCGTGCACCCGGTGACGATCCTTTCGACGCTGCTCTCGGCAGCGCTCGGGGCCTTGCTGGCACTGCTGGTGACCGGCACACAGTTCGACATTATCGGATTGATCGGCATTGTGCTGCTGATCGGCATCGTGATGAAAAACGGCATCATGATGGTCGACTTTGCCCTGGAGTTGTTACGCGAGGGCGGCCTGAGCCCCACGGCCGCGATCCGCCAGGCGGCAGAGTTGCGGTTCCGGCCGATCCTGATGACCAGCATGGCGTCGCTGTTCGGCGCCGTGCCGCTGGCGCTCGGTACGGGGATTGGTTCGGAGCTGCGTCACCCGCTGGGCATCGCGATTATCGGCGGGTTGTTGCTCAGTCAGTTGCTGACGCTGTTTTCCACGCCGGTGATCTTTCTCGCCATGCACGGCCTGGGGCAGCGCTTCAGCCGCCGCCCGGCTGAAGCGGTCTGATGGCAATGAACCTCAGCGCGCCGTTTGTTCGCCGCCCGATTGCAACCACCTTGATGGCGGCCGGCCTCGCGCTGTTTGGCGCGCTGGCCTTCATGCTGTTGCCGGTGGCGCCGTTGCCGGAGGTGGATTTCCCGACCATCAGCGTCAGCGCCTCGTTGCCCGGCGCCGATCCGACCACCGTCGCCAGTTCAGTGGCCACGCCCCTGGAGCGCCAGTTCGGGCAGATTGCCGGGGTCACGCAGATGACCTCGTCCAGCAGCTTGGGCTCGGCGCGGATCATTTTGCAGTTCGACCTGAATCGCGACATCGACGGCGCCGCGCGGGATGTGCAGGCGGCGATCAATGCCGCCCGCAGCAACCTGCCCAGCGACCTGTCCGGCAACCCGACGTACCGCAAGGTCAACCCGGCGGATTCGCCGATTCTGATCATCAGCCTGACCTCCGACAGCGCCACGCCGGGGCAGATGTATGACGTGGCCTCGACCCTGTTGGAGCAGAAGTTGTTGCAGACCACCGGGGTCGGTGACGTGACGGTGGGCGGCGGCGCGCTGCCGGCGGTGCGGGTGGAATTGAACCCCGATCGGCTCAACCAGTACGGCGTCAGCCTGGAGCAGGTGCGCCAGGTGATCAACGCCTCCAACGTCAACTTGCCCAAGGGCAACGTGGCCATCGGCGACCGTAACTACGGTATTGCGGCGAATGACCAGTTGCTCGATGAAAAGGACTACGGGCCGCTGGTGGTCAAGGCCCACGACGGCGACCTGATCCATATCGCCGACCTGGGCTACGTGCGCGAAGACGTGCAGGACCTGCGCAACTTCGGCCTGTCCAACGGCAAGCCGGCGGTATTGCTGGTGGTGTTCAAGCAGCCGGGCGCCAATGTGATCGAGACGGTGGACGCGGTGAAGGCCTCGCTGCCGTTCCTGCAAAGCTCGATTCCGGCGACGATCAAGCTCAACCTGCTGATGGACCGCACCACCACCATTCGCGCCTCGTTGCATGACGTCGAGATCACGTTGCTGGTGTCGATCCTGCTGGTGACCCTGGTGACCTTCGGCTTCTTCCGCGACTGGCGCAGCACCCTGGTGCCGGCGATTGTGGTGCCGCTGTCGCTGCTCGGCACCTTCGGCGCGATGTACTTCCTCGGCTACAGCCTGAACAACCTGTCACTCATGGCGCTGACGATTTCCACCGGCTTTGTGGTGGACGATGCGATTGTGGTGGTGGAAAACATCATGCGCCACCTGGAGCGCGGCAAGACCCGGGTGGAAGCGGCGCTGGCCGGTGCCCAGGAAGTCGGCTTCACGGTACTGACTATCAGCGTGTCGCTGGTGGCGGTGTTTATTCCGCTGCTGCTGATGGGCGGGATTGTCGGGCGCCTGTTCCGCGAGTTTTCGGTGTCGTTGTCGGTGGCCATTGTGATCTCGATGCTGATCTCGCTGACGGTTACACCGATGCTCGCCAGCGTGCTGCTGCGCGCGCCGAAAGCGATTCATGAAGGCAATGAACACCCGGACTCGCGCTTTCACCGCTTCTACGATCGCACCCTCGGTTGGGTGATCGACCATACGGTGCTGATGGGTTTTGTGACGGTGTTGGTGATCGTGCTCGCCGGCGTGTTGTACGTGCTGGTGCCCAAGGGTTTTTTCCCCCAGGAAGACACCGGGCGCTTGCAGGGTAGCATCCTGGCGAACCAGAGCATTTCCTATGGGGCGATGCAGAAGGACTTCACCGAGATCAACCGCAAGGTGATGAAAAACCCGAACATCGAAACCGTCGCCGGGTTTGTCGGCGGTGGCGGAGGGGGCGGCGGGGCGGTCAACAGCGCGCAGATGTTTGTATTGCTCAAGCCCTTGGGCGAGCGCAAGGACAACGCCACCGAAATCATCG
Source organism: Pseudomonas sp. P7758 (assembly GCF_013386485.1). Lineage (NCBI taxonomy): Bacteria > Pseudomonadati > Pseudomonadota > Gammaproteobacteria > Pseudomonadales > Pseudomonadaceae > Pseudomonas > Pseudomonas sp. P7758. The sequence goes on from NZ_JACARS010000072.1 coordinate 38,308, forward strand.
GCCAGATCCGCCGCAGCCTCGGCGACTTGCCGGGCACCAAGCTGTATTTGCAGTCGGCCCAGGACATCACCGTGGGTGGCCGGCAAAGTGGCGCGCAATACCAATACACCCTGACCGCCGATGACCAGGAGTCGCTGGACGAATGGGTGCCCAAGGTGGTGGCGGTGCTGCGCAAATTGCCGCAACTCACCGACCTCAATACCGACCAGCAAGACAACAGCTTGCTGGCCAATGTGCAAATCAACCGGGATACGGCGGCGCGCCTCGGGGTGAGTGTCTCGGCGGTCGACCAGACGCTGTACGACGCCTTTGGCCAGCGCCAGGTCGCGACTCTGTATCGCGCGGCCAACCAGTACCACGTGGTGATGGAAATCGCGCCGGAATACTGGACCGACCCTTCCGCGCTCAAGGGCATTTATGTGCCGACGGGCACCCAGGCCACGACCACCAAGGGCACCACGGCGGCGCCCAACCTGACCACCGGGCAGACCCTGGTGCCACTCTCGGCACTGGCGGATAACACGGTGGCGCGCACTGCAATTTCCATCAGTCACCAGGGCACGTTCCCGGCGGTGACAGTCTCGTTCAACCTGGCGCCCGGCACGTCCATCGGCCAGGCCACGGCGATGGTGGACGATGCGGTGAAGCAACTGCGCATGCCCGCCAGTGTGGTCGGCCAGTTTGCCGGTACGGCCCAGGTGTTCCAGTCGTCGGTGGCCAGTGAGCCGCTGCTGATCGTCGCTGCGTTGCTGTGCGTGTATATCGTGCTGGGCATCCTCTACGAAAACCTGACGCACCCGCTGACCATTCTTTCGACCTTGCCCTCGGCCGGCGTCGGTGCGTTGATCGCCTTGCTGCTGACCGGCACCGAGCTGTCGATCATTGCGCTGGTGGGGGTGATTCTGTTGATTGGCATCGTGAAGAAAAACGCGATCATGATGATCGACTTCGCGATCACCGAGCGGCGGGAGTTCGGCCTCACGGCCAAGGAAGCGATTCGCCGAGCGTGCCTGATCCGTTTCCGGCCGATCATGATGACGACCCTGGCGGCGATCCTTGGCGCGCTGCCGCTGGTGCTCGGCACCGGTTATGGCTCTGAGTTGCGCCGGCCGTTGGGGATTTCGATTATTGGTGGCCTGCTGTTCAGCCAGGTGCTGACGCTGTACACCACCCCGGTGATCTACCTGTGGCTCGACCGGGCGTCACAGCGCCTGGGTCGGCGTAAGGAAGCAAGGTTATGAACGTGAAATACAGCGTGCTTTGCATCAGCCTGCTGCTCGGCGGCTGCATGGTCGGGCCTGATTACCAGAAGCCCGCCATGGAGCTGCCGCAGACCTTCAAGGAAGGCGCGCAGTGGCAGCGTGCGGCGGCCAACCCCCAGGGGGCGATGGACAGTCAGTGGTGGCTGGCTTATCAGGATCCGGTACTGAACGATTTGGTGGCGCGCTCGGCCAAGGCCAACCAGTCGATCATCGCGGCGGAGGCCGCGTACCGTTTGGCTCAGGCGCAGGTAGCGTCCAGCCGGGCCGGTTTGTGGCCGACGGTGGGCGTGGGGTTGTCGGGTTCGCGGGGAACGGCGGGCAGCGGCAGCGGTACGTCGACTACAGGCACCACGACGGGCGGCGTCGCGAACAGCGTCAGCGCAACCTTGACCGCCAGTTGGGAGCCGGACCTGTGGGGCCTGGTGCGGCGCGGGATAGAGTCCAGCCAGGCGACGGCCCAGCAATCGGATGCGTTGCTGGCCGGGGTGCGGCTGTCCATCAGTTCCAGCGTGGCGAGTAACTACCTCGCCCTGCGGCAGATGGACATCGACGTGCGCCTGTTGCAGCAACAACAGAAGATCAACCAGCAACTGCTGGACATGATCCAGGTGCAGTTCACCCAGGGCGTCGCCACCAACGACCAGTTGCTGGTGGCGCAGGACCAGTTGACCACTTCGATTGCCGACTTGCAGACCTCCCTGCGCGACCGCGAGCAATACGAACACGCGCTGGCCGTGCTGGTGGGCGTGGCGCCGAGTGAATTCAGCGTGGCGGTGCGCAATGACTACAGCTTCGTGGTCCCGCGGCCACCGTTGACCTTGCCGTCGACCCTGCTGCAACGGCGTCCCGATGTGGTGGCGGCGGAGCGCTCGGCAGCGGCGGCCAACGCGAAAATCGGCGTGGCCGAAGCTGCGTTCTTCCCTACGCTGGATCTGACTGCCGAAGCCGGTTACCGCGGCAGTGCGTTGGGCGGGTTGTTCTCCCTGCCCAATCGCATCTGGACGTTGGGGCCGGCGCTGGCGGAAACCCTGTTCGATGGCGGCGCCCGCGAAGCGGCGGTCAAGCAGGCCGAGGCCAGCTATGACCAGATCGCCGCGACCTACAAGGGCACCGTGCTCAGCGCCTTGCAGAACGTTGAAGACAACCTGTCGGCAATCAACCACCTGCAAACCCAGGCCGATGCGTTCCAGCAGGTGTACCAGCGTAATCAGCAACTGTTCGGCAGCCAGGAAGCACAGTTGCGCGCCGGCACCGTGAGCCAGGAGGCCGTGCTGACCCAGCAACTGGTGTTGCTGCAAGCCGAGCAAAATCTTCGCGACACCCAGGGCCAGCTCAGCCAGGGCAGTGTGGCGCTGATCCAGAGCCTTGGCGGGGGCTGGCAAACGCCTGCGCGCTGAACGGCTCGCTAACCCGGTGTGCGCCGCGTTATTCTCGGCGCACTTTGAATCACGGAAGCCTGAGCCATGGCAGGAAGCAGTTTGCTGGTATTGATCGACGACATCGCCGCGGTGCTCGATGATGTGGCGTTGATGACCAAGATGGCCGCGAAGAAAACCGCCGGCGTGTTGGGGGATGACCTGGCGTTGAATGCCCAGCAAGTCTCCGGGGTGCGCGCCGAGCGGGAAATCCCGGTGGTGTGGGCGGTGGCCAAGGGATCGTTCGTCAACAAGCTGATCCTGGTGCCGGCTGCGTTGCTGATCAGCGCATTTGCGCCGTGGGCGGTGACACCGCTGTTGATGCTGGGCGGCGCTTATTTGTGTTTTGAGGGCTTCGAAAAACTCGCCCATAGCTTCTTCCACAAGCGCACCGAAGAGCAGGCGCACCTGGTGGAAGCCGTGGCGGATCCGGCCACGGACCTGGTGGCCTTCGAGAAGGACAAGATCAAGGGCGCGATCCGTACCGACTTCATCCTCTCCGCCGAAATCATCGCCATCACCCTCGGCACCGTGGCCGATGCGCCGCTGATGCAGCAAGTGATCGTGTTGTCGGGTATCGCCATCGTCATGACCATCGGTGTCTACGGCCTGGTGGCGGGTATCGTCAAACTCGATGACCTGGGCCTGTGGCTCACCCAGAAGCCCGGCCAGGCGGCGCGCAGCATTGGCGGGGCGATCCTGCGGGCGGCGCCGTACATGATGAAAAGCCTGTCGGTGATCGGTACGGCGGCGATGTTCATGGTCGGCGGTGGCATCCTGACCCATGGTGTGCCGGTGGTGCATCACTGGATCGAGACCGTGAGCCAGAGTACTGGCGGCCTGGCGTGGTTGATGCCGACGTTGCTCAATGCCGTGGCGGGGATCATTGCCGGGGCCGTGGTGTTGGCGGTGGTCAGCGTGGTGGGTAACCTCTGGAAGCGTGTGAGGGCATAGGCATTTGATCGAGCGACGGCAATTCAGCGGGGGCATGAAAGGCAAAAACCTCCGCTACCTGAATGAAAATCCCGGCGAGGCCCGTCAGACGGTGCGTGCGGGATTTGTGTTGCTCGAACATTTCTCGCTGCCGGCGTTTACCCAGGCGCTGGATACGCTGATCACCGCCAACCTGCTGCGGCCCGCTTCTTTTTCTACCTCGACCTTCGGCTTGCGGGAAGGCGAGGTGATCAGTGACCTGGGGCTGGTGATCCGGCCCGATGCGCGGCTTGAGTCTTCGGTGCTTAAAGCGTTGGACCTGTTGGTGATATGCGGTGGCTATCGCACTGAACTGAAGGCTGCGGAGGAGTTTATCCACCTGCTGAAAAGCGCCTCGGAGCAGGGTGTGAGCCTGGCCGGTTTGTGGAATGGTGCGTGGTTCCTGGGGCGTGCGGGATTGATGGGCGGCTACCGCTGCGCCGTGCACCCGGAACATCGCCCGGCCCTCGCTGATTTCTGCAAGGCGACGCAGGTCAGCAGCGAACCCTATGTGATTGATCGCGACCGGCTGACGGCATCGAGCCCTTCCGGTGCGTTTCATATGGCGCTGGACTGGATCAAGGGGCTGTACGGCAAAGCGCTTGTGGAGGGGATCGAGGACATCCTGGCGTTTGAGGAGTCGCGCTACCGGCGGGTGAAACCCACGGAAAACGTGTGCTTGAGCGCGCCCCTGCGCGAGGTGGTCAACCTGATGGACGCCAACCTCGAAGAGCCTCTGGAGCTTGAGCAACTGGCCGTTTATGCGGGCCGTTCCCGACGCCAGTTGGAGCGTTTGTTCAAGGAGCAGCTTGGCACCACGCCCCAGCGTTATTACCTGGAACTGCGCATCACCGAGGCCCGTCGGCTGCTGCAACACACCGAGCTGTCCCAGGTGGACGTGCTGGTGGCCTGCGGGTTTGTCTCGCCGAGCCATTTCAGCAAGTGCTACAGCGCCTACTTTGGCTACAGGCCATCCAAGGAAAAGCGCCTGGTCAAATAGCCTGAGATTGGCATTCGCCACAAATATAGATACGATGCTAATCATTAGCTTGCTATCTATATGTGGGTTTAATGAAATCCTCCACCTTCCAGCTCCCTGATTTCTGGCAGGCGACGTTGACCCCGTCCCGTAGCGATCTGCTGTTTGCCTTGCGCAACATGATCGCCGGCGGGGTCGCGTTGTACCTGGCCTTCTGTTTTGACTTGCAGCAACCGCAATGGGCCCTGACCACCGTATTTATCGTGGGCCAGTCCACCAGCGGCATGGTCCTGGCCAAAGGCGCCTATCGGCTGGTGGGTACGTTTGTCGGGGCCATGGTTTCCATTGCGATGATCGGCGTGTTTGGCCAGGCGCCGCTGCTGTTCCTGCTGTGCATGGCGCTGTGGCTGGCGTTCTGCACCACGGGGGCATCCTTGCTGCGCAATCATGCGTCCTATGGGTTTGTGCTGGCGGGGTACACCACGGCGATTATTGCGCTACCCGCTACGGCGGCACCGCTGGGAGTGTTCGATGAGGCGGTGGCACGCTGCCAGGAGATCAGCCTGGGGATTCTTTGTGCCTCCATCGCCAGTACGATTCTGTGGCCGCGCCGGGTCGAGCAGGTGCTGGCGGTTCAGGCGCGCGCCGCCTGGCAGGCCGGGGTGCGGGCTGCCGCTTCGGAGCTGTTGGGTACCGACCAGCGTAAAGGCTTGCTCGAAGCATTGAGCCGCCTGGTGGCGGTGGACAGCCAGCGCGACCATGCCTGGTTTGAAGGGCCCAAGGGCCGGCGCCGCTCCCAGGCCTTGCGGGTGCTCAGCCGTGATCTGCTTAGCCTGCTGCGGGCGGCGCGGGGCGTGGCGCGCCAGCGGATGATGCTCGATGAAACGGCGGCGGTCGGGCCACTGATTGAAGCGGTGGCTTCGGCGTTGCAGCAGGAGCGTCTTGATGAACTGCCCGAGTTGTCACAACGGCTTGGCCTGGCGTTGCAGGATCCGCAGCTTGGCCAGGAGGCGCACTTTTGCCTGGTGCAACTGGCGCAGGTGTTGCGCTTGATTGAGCTGGGTGCATTGACGCTGTCGGCGGTCGAGCAGGGCAGGGTGCCGCCCGGCGCACCGGGGGCGATGTCCTGGCACCGGGATATCGAGCAGGGGGTGCTTGGCGGGCTGCGCAGTGCGTTGGCGTTTCTGGCGGTCGCGGCGTTCTGGATCTTTACGGCATGGCCTTCGGGTTTGGGCGCGGTATCGATTTGTGGCGTGGTGTTGAGCCTGTTTGCAGCGCGGGAAAACCCGTCGGCCTCCAGCCTGAATTTCCTCAAGGGCATAGCGCTGTCGATCCCGGTGGCCGGTTTTGTGTGCTTCGTGCTGTTGCCCGGCTTCGATGGCTTTCCCCTGTTATGCCTGGCGTTGGGAGTGCCGCTGTTTTTCGCCTCATTGTGCATGAGCCGCCTCAAGCTGGCGGCCACGGCCTCGGCGTTCTGCATCTTTTTCGTCAACAACGTCGGGCCCAGCAATGTGATGACCTATGACTTCGCCGCGTTCCTCAACAAGGCCATCGCGACGCTGGTGGGTGTCGGGATTGCCGTGGTGGTGTTTCGGCTGATCCAACTCAATCCCGGCGAGCATCACTATCGGCGGATGTTCAAGGCGTCGCTGTTCGACCTGGCGCAATTGACTTCCCGTCCCCTGGAGCAGGCTGAAAGCTGGTTTGGCGGGCGCATGGCGGACCGGCTGATTCGCCTGTCGCGCTACAGCGAAACCTTGCCTGCCGATCGCCGTGTCCACTGGGATAACGGATTGCTGGGGCTGGACCTGGGGGATGAGTTGCTGGAGTTGCGCGCCTGCCTGGCGGACAGCCGGGGTGCGTTGGCGATTGAGCGCGATCGCTATTTGCGGGCATTGGAGTCGGTGTTGGAGGAGGGGGGGCCGAGCGTGGCGAATGAGTCGCTGATGGATGCGGCCAGCGTTGCGATGCTTGAAGCGCTTGAACAGCCTTCGGGATTGGCGGAGCAGGATCGGGAAATGGCCAGGGCGGCGGTACTGCAATTGCGGTTTACGTGGCGTAAGTGGTGTCGGCGGGGGGTGTAGGCGCTGGCAAGCCAGCGCCTACACGGGGTATTACTCGGCGATCTGCAACTTGCGCGCCTCGGTGTACACGTAGCGCACCTTTTCATACTCGAACGGCGAGTTCATCTGGCCGTAGCGGAAGCTGGTCTGGTAGCGCTTGTCGACGGCGCGCAGGGCCCAGATTTCCGGGTGGTTTTCGCTGACCTTGGACACGTTCAGGAAGTTGATCTCGGTCTCGGCGCCGTAGTCCACCAGCAGGCCGGTGGTATCCCGCAGGTTCGACGGACCAAACAGCGGCAGCACCAGGTAGGCGCCGCCCGGTACACCGTAGAAGCCCAGGGTCTGGCCGAAGTCTTCGCTCTGGCGCGGCAGGCCCATGGCGGTGGCCGGGTCCCACAGACCGGCGATGCCGATGGTGGTGTTGAGCAGCAGGCGGCCGGTGGTTTCCAGGGAACGATGGCCCTTGAGCTGCAGCAGGCTGTTCAGCAGGTTGGGTACATCCCCGAGGTTGTTGAAGAAGTTGCTGACGCCGGTACGCAGGAAGCTCGGGGTGACATAGCGGTAACCGTCCACCACGGGCAGGAACACCCACTGGTCGAAGCGGTAGTTGAAGTGGTAGACCCGGCGGTTCCACGACTCCAGCGGGTCGTAGACATTCAGCGCGTTGACCGACGAGCGCTCGAACTCACGCTGGTCCAGGCCAGGGTTGAACTTGAGGTGGCTCAGGGGCTCCTTGAAGCCGTCGGAGTCCACTACGGTTGGCGTGTGAGCCTTGCTGTTGTCGGCATTGGCCACGCCCGCGCACATCAGGGCGGCGAGCAGCAGAAGATATTTAGCCACGGAAGAACTCCAGCATGGCGTCGGCGTTGACGCGGTAGTTGAGGTTGCCGCAATGGCCGCCCAGGGGGTAGACGGTCAAGCGATCGCCGAAGGTTTTACGCAGGAAGCCAAGGTCGCCCGGGCCCAGGATCACGTCGTCGGCGTTGTGCATGACGGCGATTTTCGGGCTGTCGTGCAGGTAGTCCTTGAGGGCATACAGGCTGACCTGGTCAACCAGTTGCAGCAGGCTGCCGCCGTCGGAACGGGCGCGCCACATCGGGATCACCTGTTCGGTGAGGTAGCAGTCGAAGTCGCACTGCAGCGCACGCTTGAGGAACGGCGTGAGGCTGGTGCCTTCGCTGATCGGGTACTTGGGCGGGATGATCAGGCCGCGACGGTTGATCAGGTCCGAGGTGAAGGCAATGTCGGCCGCCGAGAAGCGGAACGAAGTGCCGATCAGCATCGCCATCTGTTCGTTGGTCAGGTGTTCCTTGGAGTTCTGGAAGTCGTAGAGCAGGGCATCGTTGAGGTCGATGTAGCCCTTTTGCTGGAAGTAGCGGGTCAGCTTGTTCAACACCAGCTCATAGAAGGTGGTGCTGTTGTTGATGCCCTTCACCTCGGTCTGCACCAGCTTGTCGAGGTTGGTGATCGAGGTATAGAGGTTGACCGGCGGGTTCAGCAGCAGGACTTTCTTGAAGTTGAAGCTGCGACGGGTTTCATCCAGCTTGCTGACAAAGGCTGCGTCGAGGGCGCCGAGGCTGTAGCCGGTGAGGTAGAAGTCGGTCACGGGCAGCGTCGGGTTTTGCGCGCGTACGGCCTGCATCACGCGGTACATGTCTTCGGCGTCTTCCTGGCTGATGCCGGGAGTGGCGAAGCGCGAGGCGGCGGCGATGAAGTCGAAGCTGGTGGGGGACGACAGCTGGACGACGTGGTAACCGGCCTTGTAGTAGAGCTTTTTCAGGTATTCGTTGATGGTGCTGTCAAAGCGTGCGCCGGTGCCGGCGATCAGGAAGATCAGCGGTGCGGCACGGTCCTGCTTGGCGATGCGGTAGGTGAGTTTCTTCACCGCCCAGAAGTTGTCAGGCAGGCTGAACTCGCGCTCGGGACGCATCGTCAGGGTGTAGTCGGACTGATTGATTTGATCGTCCGATGGCAGTTCCGGCCGCAGGTTCGGCGGGGTGGTGGCGATGGTCGCTTCAAACGGGTTGGTCAAAGGGTAGCCATAGCTGGCCTGGTCGATATCGACCGCCAGTGCTGACGCACTCAGAAAAAGGCTGCCCAACAGGGCCGCACAGCGCAAGGAACGGAGCATGACTAAATCCCTAAGAGGAAAACGTGCTGAAGTGGAGTTCGCAGGCTATGACCACCGCGTTGCTGCCGAAGTGCCAGCCTTCGGCACTAAAAGTCGGAAAAAACGTCGGAATCGGGGTAATAGTAGCGAGACGATACACTTTGGCACGCCTTAATGAACACTTATCTGTTTGCAAAACTTGCCAACGGCCACCGGGGGATTAAGCTGGGCGCCGTTTTCGCCTATCGGAGTGCCCCATGTCCCGCCGTTTTCCGCTGATCCTGTTGCTTATTGCCCTGCCGCTTTGGCTGGCCGCCAGTTATGGCGCGCGTTACGGATTCATGGAGGATGGCCGTTGGGTGGGCATTTGCGCTGACGAAGCCAGCCGCTGGGAATGCCAGGTGCGTTCCAACCTGGGGTTGATGATTCACTTCAAGGTGCTGGGCTGGGCGGCGCTGGTCACTGCGGTGCTGGCGTTTTTCGTGCCGGGCCGGGCCGGGT
>NZ_JACARS010000073.1:0-64494 GCF_013386485.1 Pseudomonas sp. P7758
GTCATCGTTAACGACCTTCGCGAGCAAGCCCGCTCCCACATTTGGACCGTGTCCGCCTTTGATTTTGCGGTTGCTTCACCCCACTCAAGCCGGCTGGTAGGCCGCTGTGAGAGCGCAACCCGATAGCGGCCATAACCGCAGCAACGGATATGCCCCCAACCCCATCACCCCAATTTCACATTCATGATAATCCGCGCGGTAAACACCAATTTCCCCTCCGCATCCAGCATCTCCACCGGCACCACCTTGTCACCCGCCGTTTGCCAGTCGATACCTTCGCCATTGGCCGTCGCCGTCACGCTGCTCTTGGCCTTGGCCAGATACTCCACCGTCATCCCCTTGGGAATCCACCGCGCACCCGCCGGCACGGAAACGTCCGTCATGGTACCCGCCGCCAACTCCGCCGCGTTGCACATGGCAATGGCATGCACCGTGCCCAGGTGGTTGGTGATGGCCTTGCTGAACGGCACTTCCACCGAGGCAAACCCCGGACGCAACTGGGTCATCAACGGATTGATGGTGCTGAAGTAGGGCGCCATCTGGCACGCCAATTTGCTGAACGCTTCGGGGCCAACGCTGTTGAACATGCTCAGGGCCTGACTCATGGTGCTGCCTCGCTGATTAAATGAATTTTACGGAATCTTGTTCCGTTACAGAATAATGTTCTGTAACGGAACAGTATTCTGCCCATGGGAAATCTGTCAAGCTGCCCGGGCTTATTCTTCTTCACTGACTGAGTTCCTGTTCAGCATGCAAACCCCGGATCTGCTTCAGCGTTGCTTCCCTGGCCGAAGGGCCGAATTGAAGCGCGATATCTTCAAGGCAGCCCTGGACCTGTTCAACGAGCAGGGCCTTGAAGCCACCACCATCGAGATGATCCGCGCGCGCTGCGATACCAGCGTCGGCGCCATTTATCATCACTTCGGCAACAAGGAAGGCCTGGTCGCCGCGCTGTTTTTTACCGCGCTGGAGGATCAGGCCGAATTGCGTGGGCGCTACCTTGAATCGGCCAAAACGGCGAAGGAGGGGGTGTACGCACTGGTCCACAGCTATGTCGATTGGGTGGACAGCGAACCGCAGTGGGCGCGCTTTCAGTACCACGCGCATTTCGCGGTGACCAAGGGCCCGTTCGCCGCTGAACTGGAAAGCCGCAATCAGGCGCGCAATGCGTTGCTGAAGGAGTGGATGGTGCTGCCTGGACGGGGTGATCAGCTCAGCCAGGTGCCCGCCGAACTCTTGCCATCACTGATCATCGGCCAGGCCGACAGCTACTGCCGTGCCTGGCTGGCCGGGCGCTCGGCCAGCAGCCCTCGGGTGTACCGGGAAACCCTGGCCGAGGCAGCGTGGCGCTCGGTGGGCGGCGCTTAGGGCGTCGCGTGCATCACGCACAGGGTGCGGGCGTTATCCCCACCCGATAGCGCTCGTCAAAATCATCCGCCAACTGTGCCAGCGTCACCTCTCCCAAACGCTGCAGCAGCAACGCCTGGGCATCGTCAAACGCCTGGTTCAGCGCCGCATTGACGGCCTGTTCCACCAGGCATTGCGGATGATCGGTGGACAGGCCGACGGCAAAGATCGACGACGTGCCAAGGGCATTGTGGATGTCCAGCAGGGTGATTTCACTCAGCGGCTTGCCCAGCATCCAGCCGCCCTGATGGCCTTTTTCCGAACGCACATAACCTTTCTCCTTGAGCAGGCCCAGGGTGCGGCGTACCACCACCGCGTTGGTACCAAGCATCTGCGCGATGGTCTCCGAGGTGGCGCGTTCCTCGTGGCGGCCCATGTGGATCAGCACATGGAGCATGCGCGAAAGCCGGGTGTCGTTTCTCATCTGCAAGCCTCTGGAGTTCCTGCCCGAAAGTATCGTTCGTAACGATTGGAGTTGCGAGACGCTTGACGAGGTATTTTTATGTAACTTATGGTGTGTCGTGAGTGCCCGGCAACCGATGCAAGGGCCACCAGAGAGGTCATCTTCATGGTTTACGACGTGATTATCGTCGGCGGCAGCTACGCCGGAATGTCTGCCGGGCTGCAACTGGCGCGGGCTCGGCGCAAGGTGCTGGTGATTGACGCCGGGCAGCGGCGCAACCGGTTTGCGGCCACGTCCCACGGTTTCCTCAGCCAGGATGGCCAGCCGCCGGAGCTGATCGCTGCCGAAGGGCGAGGGCAGTTGATGGAATATCCGACGGTGACCTGGGTGCAGGACACCGCCGTTGAAGCGACTCGAAACCAGGATGGCTTCGTGGTGCAAACCCGTTGCAACGGTGAGTTCAACGCTAAACGCTTGATTCTCGCTACCGGCGTGGTGGATGAGTTACCCGAGGTCGAGGGGTTGAAGGAGCGCTGGGGCAAGCATGTGTTCCATTGCCCGTATTGCCACGGCTATGAACTGGATCAAGGCCGCATCGGCGTGCTGGCGACGTCGCCACTGGCCATGCATCACGCGATGCTGCTGCCGGACTGGGGCACCACCACGCTGTTTACCAACGGCGCATTTGTGCCGGATGCCGAGCAGCAGGCGCAACTGGATCGGCGCGGGGTCAGCGTCGAAAGCTCGGCGGTGCGGCGGATTGTCGGTGAGCGGGCGGAGGTGGAATTGGCAGACGGGCGGATGATCGTGCTGGACGGTATTTTCACCCTGTCCCGTACGCGCATGGCCAGCCCATTGGCCGAGCAGTTGGGCTGTGAGTTTGTCGAAGGGCCGACCGGGCCCTACCTGCTGACCAACGAGACGCGCCAGACCACCGTGCCCGGTGTGTTTGCCTGCGGCGATGCCAACCTGGCCGGCGGCTCGGTGGCGCTGGCGGTCGGCGAGGGTGTGCGCGCCGGGGTGGGCGCGCACTTTTCGATGATCTTCAACTGAGGTCAGCGCACCAGGCACGGCCGCTTGTTATCGAACGTCCAGCCCGGAATCATGAACTGCATCGCCACGCTGTCATTGCGCGCACCCAGGCCCATGCCTTTGTACAGTTCATGGGCGTGGGCCACGGCGTCCATGTCGATGTCCACGCCCAGGCCCGGTTTGGCCGGCACCTTGATGTGGCCGTCGACAATCTTCAGCGGAGCCTTGGTCAACCGCTGGCCGTCCTGCCAGATCCAGTGGGTGTCGATGGCCGTGATTTCCCCCGGCGCGGCGGCGGCCACCTGGGTGAACATCGCCAGGGAAATGTCGAAGTGATTATTGGAGTGCGAGCCCCAGGTCAGGCCCCATTCGTGGCACATCTGCGCCACGCGCACCGAGCCCTGCATGGTCCAGAAGTGCGGGTCGGCCAGGGGAATATCCACGGACTGCAACTGGATCGCATGCCCCATTTCCCGCCAGTCGGTGGCGATCATGTTGGTGGCGGTGGGCAGCCCGGTGGCACGGCGGAATTCGGCCATGACTTCGCGCCCGGAGTAACCGTTTTCCGCGCCGCAAGGGTCTTCGGCATAGGCCAGCACATGATGCTGGTCGCGACACAGGGCGATGGCTTCTTTCAGTGACCAGGCACCGTTGGGGTCCAGGGTGATGCGCGCATCGGGGAAGCGTTCGGCCAGTGCAGTCACCGCCTCGATTTCGTCGCCGCCGCGCAGTACGCCGCCTTTGAGCTTGAAGTCATTGAAGCCGTATTGCGCCTTGGCCGCCTCTGCCAGACGCACGATGGCTTCGGGCGTCATGGCCTGTTCATGACGCAGGCGGAACCAGTCTTCGGCATCGCCTTCGCTGCGATAGGCCAGGTCGGTTTGCTGGCGATCACCGATGTAGAACAGGTAGCCGAGCATCTTCACCGCGTCGCGCTGCTGGCCTTCGCCGAGAAGGGCCGCCACCGGGACTTCGAGGAATTGGCCGAGCAAATCCAGGAGTGCCGCTTCCATCGCCGTGACGGCATGGATGGTGATGCGCAGGTCAAACGTCTGCAAACCCCGGCCCGCCGAATCCCGCGCGGCGAAGGTCTGGCGCATGGCATTGAGAATGCTCTGGTACTGGCCGATGGGCTTGCCGATCACCAGGCTGCGGGCGTCTTCCAGGGTCTCGCGGATGCGTTCGCCGCCGGGTACCTCACCGACGCCGGTACGGCCGGCGCTGTCGGTAAGGATCACGATGTTGCGCGTGAAAAACGGCCCGTGGGCACCGCTGAGGTTGAGCAGCATGCTGTCGTGACCGGCCACCGGGATGACTTGCAGGCCGGTCACGACCGGGGCGCTGTTGGCGTGGTGCTGGTGTTCTGTGTTCATCGTGTAGTCCTTATTTGCTCAAGACGGGGGCGGGTTGCAGCACGCTGCTGGTGGTCGGGCCGGGCAGTGTCCTGGCGAAAAACACCAGGATGGCCGCAAGGATCGAAGTGCCCGCCAGGCCATACAAACCGCCCTGGATCGAGCCGGTGGTCTGTTCCAGGAAACCAAAGGTGGTGGGCGCGACAAACCCGCCGAGGTTGCCGATGGAGTTGATCAATGCGATCACCGCCGCGGCGATGCGTGCATCCAGGTAACCCTGGGGAATCGGCCAGAACAGCGAGGACGCCGACTTGAAGCCGATCGCCGCGAAGCAGATGGCGATAAAGGCAAAGATCGGCCCGCCGGTAGTGGAGAGGAACATGCCGACGGCGGCGATCAACAGCGCCGCAGCGACCCAGGCTTGCTGGAACTTGAATTTGCCCGCCAGTGCCGCGAAGGCGTACATCGCGATGATCGAGATCAACCACGGGATGGAGTTGTAGAAACCCACCTGGATGTCGCTCAGGTCGCCCATCTTTTTAATGATGCTCGGCAACCAGAAAGTGGCGGCATAGATCGTCAGTTGGATGCAGAAATACAGGGCGCAGAACAGCATGATCTGACGGTCCTTGAGCAGCTTGCCCAGGGTCGGCTTGACCGTGGTGGCGGCGTCACGCTCGCGCTGTTCGCGGTCGATCTCGCCCACCAGCGCATCCTTTTCTTCAAGGCTGAGCCACTTGGCGTCGTGGGGTTTGGAGTCCAGCCAGAACCACACGAAAAAGCACAGCAGCACCGACGCCATGCCTTCGATGATGTACATCCACTGCCAGCCATGCAGGCCCAGCCCGGTGATTTGCAGCAGCACGCCGGACAAGGGGCCGGAGATCAGCGAGGCGAGGGCCGAGCCGCTGAGGAAGATTGCAATCGCCTTGCCGCGTTCGACGCCGGGCAACCAGCGAGTGAAGTAGTAGATCACCCCGGGAAAGAAGCCCGCTTCGGCCACGCCCAGCAGAAAGCGCAGGATGTAGAAGTGGGTTTCGTTCTGGATAAAGGCCATCAATGTCGCGGTGATGCCCCAGGTGAACATGATGCGAGTCAGCCAGATGCGCGCGCCGACTTTTTGCAGGAGCATGTTGGACGGCACTTCGAACAGCGCGTAGCCGATGAAAAACAACCCGGCGCCGAAGCCGTAGGCGGCCGCACCAATGCCCAGGTCGTGCTCCATATGGGTACGCACAAAGCCGATGTTGACGCGGTCGATGTAGTTAACGATGAACATGATCACGAACAGTGGGAGCACATGGCTCTTCACCTTCTTGATCGCGCGGGCCAGGACCGGGTCGGTGGCAGGCGCAGCTGTCGCAGGGCTGGAAGGGGTCACGAGGTCAAACTCCCACTGATTATTGTTGTGCGGGGACGTATTTGGGTTGCCAGAGATGTCAGACAACTTGATAGACATCATACAACTGCATTTTCAAAGATGGCAACCCTCTGTAGGAGCGAGCTTGCTCGCGAAAATCGTCAACGATTGCGCGGTTTTGTGCAATGTTTGCGCTGCGACGGGGTTTTTCGCGGGCAGGTTCGCTCCTACAGGTATTTGTTTGTTGTCATACAAGTTGGCTCGTCTAAGAATGCTAGTATTGCCAGGCGCCCCAGAACGGAATTCCTGATGCAAAACCCCAGCTCGGCACCTCATCGCAAGCGCTCCCCGGGCCTTGCCCACGACATCGTCACCGCATTGACCCAGCAAATTCTCCTGGGACAGATGGCGCCGGGTGAGAAGCTGCCATCCGAGTCCGCTATCGTGGGCGAGTACGGCGTCAGTCGCACGGTGGTGCGCGAAGCGCTTTCCAAATTGCAGGCCGCCGGGCTGGTCGAAACCCGCCACGGTGTCGGCACCTTTGTGCTGGAGCGCGACGAGCGCCACGGCCTGCACCTGACCCACGACACCGCGGCCAGCGTGCGCGGCATTCTTGAACTGCGCATGGGCCTGGAAACCCAGGCAGCCGCCCTGGCAGCCTTGCGCCGTACCGATGAACAACTGCAGCAGATGCGCCAGGCACTGGATGATTACCAGGATTCACTCGCCAATAACGACAGTGCCGTTGAGCCTGACGTGCGCTTCCATCGCCTGATCGCCCAGGCCACCGGCAACACCTATTTCACCGACGTGATTTATCACCTGGGCCACTCGGTAATCCCACGCACCCGGATCAATGCCGAGGAACGCGGCGACGCGGACCTGATGGCGCTGGGGCGCCTGGCGAACCTTGAGCACGAGGCGATCCTGAAAGCCATCCGCCGCCAGGACCCGGACGCGGCCCGGGCCGCCATGCTGTTGCACTTGAGCAACAGCCTGGAGCGGATGACAGGAGAGTAGGCGGGGCTATTTGCTGTCCAGGAAGTCCAGCAGCGCGGCATTGAACAGCGTCGGGTCCTGCAGGAATGCGAAGTGGCTGGTGTTCGGCAGAATCAGCAGGCCCGCTCCCGGAATGGTCGCCGCGATGTATTCGGTGTGTTCTCGCTTGATCGCCTCATCGTGGTCGCCGTCGACAATCAGGATCGGAGTCTTGATGGACGCCAGTTGCGCGTCGGTCCAGTTGGGTTGGCTGGCCCACATATGGCTGATCTGCTCGACGAAGGCGTCGTACTCTTTTGGCGTCGGCGAGTGCCTGGCGTACTCCTTGCCGGCGCGCTCGATGAAGGCGGCGAAGGTCGGGTTTTTCTCTACGCCATCCTTGACCCCGGAGGTCTGGGTGTTGGCGGCAAAGGCGAACACCTTGCCGATACGGTCGGGGTGGCGCAGGGCAAGATCGATACCGATGATTGCGCCGTCGCTCCAGCCGACGATATCGGCACGGGGGATTTTCAGGCTGTCGAGTACGGCGACCACATCATCGGCCATCAAGTCGTAACCGAAGGGGTTCTCGTCCCGGGAACTGCGCCCGTGGCCACGGCTGTCGAGGCTGATGACCGTGTGTTTGGCAGCCAGCGCCTTGACCTGGTTGCCCCAGTAATCGGAATTGGACAGGCCACCGTGCAGCAGGATCACCGGCGAACCATGCCCGGTCTTGGTGTAGTAGACCTTGATGCCATTGACGGCGGCATAGCCGGTCTTGGCCCCCGCAATCGGCGCCGGGGTGGGCGGAAGGGTTTCCCAGCGTTCCGCGGCCTGAACCCCGGAGAGGGACAGCAACAGGCAGACAGCTGCCAATAAGCGACGTGACATGGCGATTCCTTTTTTGTGAGCAGGTTGAGGTCATCCGGCCAGATGTGCGCTCGACTCTAGCACCGTGCCTACCTTGGGAAACACGCATTTTTTCCTATCAAAAACGCCCTTTGGAAAGAGAAAAATACAGTTATATCAATGGAATAAATTTGTCTTTTGCAGCGGGTGAGCTAAAGGTTTCAACTGGTGGTTTTTTCGGTCATTCCCGGCAGGGGCATTTTCTTCAATACCGCGATCCGTCCTCCCCTTAAGGTTCAGCTCATACCTGCACAACAACAAGGAACTGCAATGAGCTTGATCATTTCCATGGCCGCCTTCGCCCTGGCCACGTCCATCACCCCGGGACCGGTGAATGTGGTGGCCCTCAGTTCAGGCGCGCGCTTTGGGTTTGCCGCCAGCCAGAAGCATGTAGCCGGGGCCGCGCTGGGGTTCACCTTGCTGCTGGTGCTGATTGGCCTGGGGCTGCATGAGGTGCTGGTGCGCTGGCCGCTGCTGACCCAACTGATTCAATGGGGCGGGGTGGCGTTCCTGTTGTACATGGCCTGGAAGCTGGCAGTGGACGATGGGCGCCTGGACGCTGAAGGCACGGCCGCGGCGCCGTCGATGCTCTATGGGGCGATCATGCAATGGGTCAACCCCAAGGCCTGGCTGGCGTGTGTGGCAGGCATGGGGCTGTTTGTCGCCGAGGGCGATGCGCAGCAAGTCTGGCTGTTTGCGACGATCTACCTGGTGATTTGCTACTTGTCGGTGGCGTGCTGGGCGTACGCCGGGACGTTCCTGCGCCGCTACCTGAGCAATCCCCAGGGCATGCGCCTGTTCAATCGCTCGATGGCCGCCTTGTTGGTGGCCAGCGTGGGGTATCTGCTGCTGGCCTGATTCAGCCGCGATATTGCCCGGGCGTCGCCGCCAGGTGCTGTTTGAACGTGCGCTGGAAATGCGCCTGATCAGAAAAGCCGGCCGCCAGTGCGACGTCGGCGATCAACTGGCCGCTGCGCAACTGGGTGCGGGCAAACTGAATACGGCGATTGACCAGGAATGCGTGGGGCGTCATGCCGTAATACTGCTTGAACGCACGAATCAGGTACGACGGCGACAGTTCAGCCGCCTGGCAAATGTCTTCGAGCTTCAGGGCCTCGGTGCAATGTTCGCGGATATAGTCGGCGGCGCGCTCAAGCTTGTGATTGACCTCGCGCACCGGGGTCTCCGACGGGTTGAGGCGTTGTTGCACCTCGGTGAAAAAACTCACCACCGCACTCTGCTTGTGCAGGTGTTCGGCGTGGTTGTCCACCAGCACCTCATACAGCTCGTTCAGCCCGCGGTACAGCGCGACATCCGTGGTTTGGGTGGCGGTGAACGGAAGAAAGTCCTGGTCCTTGCTGAAACCCAACTGATGCTGCAGGTCGGTCAGCCAGGCCGTATCGATATACAGCATGTGATAGGACCAGGGCAGATCATCAATGGGGTTGCAGGCGTGGACATCCCCGGGATTCATCAAGACCACGGTGCCGGTGCTGATCTTGAAGGTCGATGCCCCATGGATGTACAGGCTCTGCCCGGCCGTGATCGCGCCGATGGAAAAGTGCTCGTGGGCGTGGCGGGTGTAGCAGACCTTCCGCCCGTCGGCGATGGTGCGAGCCTCAATGAACGGCAGGCGTTCGTCGCGCCAGAAGGACGGGGCAGTCGGTTCGAGGGGCGATCGCATCACTACAAGTCTCACCGGGAAACAATGCAGTGAATGATTACACAGAAACCGGCCTGCAACGTTTCATTTCATGGTTTCGGGTTCCATTCTGCGCAGGAAACCGATCCGCGGATCTACGCCGTTGATGGCGTCTGCCAGGGAAAGGGGTTGCTTCGCCGCCGCTCGCGCCTCATCGGCGCCTACCAGCAAGTGCTGGTCAATCACGATGCTGGCAATGGCCAGGCTGCGTGGCGAGGTGAAGGTGTTGGGTACCACAGGGCCCGGCCCATAGACGGCAGGCAGCTCGGCAAAACGTTGGGCAATGACCGTCGCGTGTTGCTGCCCGTTGGGAATGGTGCCGCGCGCGTACGCTGACCAATCGATCGGCAGCGGGCTGCCTTGGGTATTGCCGGTGCGCAGGGCCTGTTCGAATATTTGCAGGGTCAGGCCCGGTAATGGGGCAACCTTCAGTTGCTTTGGGAGAAATTCGTAGAAGCGCTTGTCGCCGGCGTACCTGCACAACACCAGCACCCCGAATCTCCCGATGCCCGATGTCTGCCCGCCAGCACTGGCGCGTGACGTTTGCAGGCGATGGAATTCCAGGCTGCCATATTCCATGCCTTTACGGCTAAGCAGGGGCAGTTGTGACATCCAATACACGATCGACTGTAGCAGCGCGGCGCGCACCGCCGTGTAGCGCTTCTCGAACTCGGCCGCGAAAGTGGAATGGATTGACCCCAACTCATCGAACCGTGACGCCATGCTGGCGAAATCAACGTCCTTGAGGGTCGAGCGCCATTGCGTTGTGCCTTTGGTCAGCTTGCCTGCCATGTGCAACTGAACCAGGGAAACGGCGGTATTGGCGGCGATATCCGGCTCCGAGCGGTTACCAGGCCTGGCCTGCCATTGTATGACCATTCGCTCCAGATCGGTGCTACCGGCAAACACCCGCTGAAGATCCTGCAAGGCTATCTCATACAGGCTGGTATGCCCGTTCTTCTTCAACTCGGAACTGATCTGCAACTGGTTGAGCTGCTCGTTCAACGCGGCAATGGCGCGATTCTTCTGCGTGGTACTGTGCCCATCAACGTTTTTGGCCAGTACTCCGTTGGCCACGGCCCAGTCGACGATCGGCAGACTGCCTCGGCGAACCCGGCGGGAGGGCATGATGAAGTAGATCACCGCCATGAAGTCGGTGAAGCGCATGGCCCGTGATGCACCCGGTGTTTCAGCTTCGATCAGGTCCACGTATTGCTTGAAATGTACCCAGGTATGGGAACTCATGTACGACACCTCATCAGGGATGTCCCGCACCAGGAATTCCGGGGCGATGCCCGCCAGCAACAGGTGCGCGGCCATGGGTACGGCGCTGGTGCGCAGGACCTTGAACTGGACCATGGCTTCTACGGCGTTACGGACTTCATGGAAGGTCAGGCCCCAGTTGTAGGAATCGGTCAGGTCATAGCCGGCGACAGTGGCCCGCTGCTTACCAGCATTCGCGTCCAGGCTGAGAATCAGTGCGGCAAACAACAGTGCGTTTCTGCTGGCACGGGTGTTTGCAGCGCTGGCGTGTTCACCGTACCAGCCCACGGTTTCCGATAGCCGCGCGGCCAGTGCCTGGGCCGGGGGCGATGCCAATAGTTGGTGCAGCAGCAGATCAGCCTCGGCGCGCACCTGGTCACGGTTTTTTTCGCCGACGATTGTTTCGCTCAGGTAGTCGAACAGTTTTACGTCCTGGTTGGGCAGGAAGGCGGCGACGGTCTGCAGCACCTGTTTGCGTTGCGCCGCCAGCAGTGGCATCACCTGCAATGCCCGCCAGTAGTTGCCGTGGCGTGGCTGTTTGGTTGTCGGGATGCGCAGGATGCGTGCCGTGGCATGGGCTTCGTCACGGGTAGCCGGTAGCGCCATCTGGTAGAGGTTGAGTAACTGGCGCAAGCTGACCTGGCCATTGGTGCTGATGCGCCCGCCGGATTGGCGGGCCAGTTCCAACAGGGGTTCGGCCATCGAGGTCAGGCTTGAAAGCGGTGTGTCCGCACGGGTGAGTACCTTGGGCGCATTGTCCAGCGCGTAACCACTGAGTTCGCCGTCCGCGTTCAGTACATACACCCGGGCAAGGTTGAATTGGCGGGTGGCGCTCACGCGTTGAAAGGCCGATTCCTGGCGCAAACCTGCGAGCAGTTGCGCCCCTTTGTCCACCAGCATGGCGAAGGGCGAGTCAGCCGCCAGGTTGAACGTCATGTCCAGGGTGCTAGTGAGCTGCGTATCGAGGGTGATCGACTTGAGTGCTGCTTGCATGGTGTAACGGTCATTGAGGACTGCGATATGGCGCATGTGTTTGCTGACGGCCACCAACGAGTGGGCGGCCGAGCTGACATAGGGAAACGTCGCTGCGCTGGTGGCGCGCAGTTGTTCCACGAGGACCTGAACGTCCCCTGCACTGGCAGGACGGGGTAGCCGATACGCCGTCATCAGCGCGGCCAGGCTGAGGCTGGCGTCCGGCAATATGTCGGTATGGGCGAGATTGGCCAGGCGCTCCAGCTCATCCCATTGCTGATTCAGCGCTGAGTTGTTGGAGCGATCCAGAGGTGAGGTATTGGCCTCGCGGCCGTCGGTCACGGCGATCACTACTTTTTGGTCGACGGAATAGCGGTAAGTGGGGGCAGCGCCTTGACTGGCAGGGTTGAGGCTCGCGAACTCTTCTCCCTGCGTCACGGCGTAAAGCAGCTGTGCCGCGTACTTTAAGGTGCTCGACAACATTGAGTCCGAGTCCAGCGTGCATCGTTGCAGATAGAGCTGCAGCCAATCGAAAGGCGGGCTGCCGTTTGTACTTTGTTCCAGGAGCGTCTGCAGCGCATCGGCCAGTTGTTGGTAATCCCGCTGCTCCTCGGTCAAGCGCTTGCGCAGGGTGGATTTGAGCCGCCCGCTTTCATCGACACCGGGCAGCGTGTCGAGGGTATGGATCTCTTCGAGAATCACCTGAGCCTGCAAATGATTGGTCGGTACCGGGTAGCCATAGAAGGGCAATACCAGGTTCAGAGGCAGTGTCCTCGAATGAGGTTCGACGAGGTTTTCCATGAATGGCAAGCCGGCGTTGACCGTATCGATAATCTGCACCACCTCCAGGATCGGATTCGCGACGCGCCACCAATCAGAGTCTTTGTCCAGGGTGAAGGTGTACGGTGTTTTGACCGTGCCTTCCAGGATCGTGGCCTGCAGATCGCCGCCCCGAAACACCAGGCTCGCCAGTTCCAGGTCATGGCGTGAGGCCCACTCACGGAAGGCCGGGCGGCCGATGGCGTCACAGAAGAGCCGCACCCAGCGACCGAGCATGGTATTTTCCGGCACGCTGATCAAGATGGGTTCGGTTGCCGGGGTGGTGCCTTGGGCAACCAGTCTGATCAAACCGGCGATCAGTTCGGCGATCAGCACTTGATCATCCTTGAGGCGCAATGCCTGGTGCTTGATCAGGTCCAGGGCGGAGGGAGAAATATTCTTCAACAGGTGGGACAGAAAGGGTAAGTCATCCATGGCGTTCAGGCTCTGTGCAAGGTCGCCCACGTGCTATGGGCGACCGGAGCCTGCATCGTCGGATGGGCCGGGCCAGAACAAAAGACGTACCTTCCTGATGGGATGTAGCCCGAGTCGACTGCCGTTGCGGGCGCTACGGCAGTCTGGCGTTTGGGCTCAAAAATCCCAGCGGGTCGCCAATTGCAGGCTGCGCGGCTCGCCGTAGAAACCGGTACCGAAGTTGCCCAGGCCGGTGTAGTACTTTTTGTCGAACAGGTTCTTCACGTTCAACGTGGTGCTCAAGTGCTCGTTGAAGCGGTAGCGCGCCATGACGTCCACCAGGAAGTAGCTGTCCTGGGTAATGCGTGAGTTGTGGCCGAAATTCACCGAGTCGTTGGGATCGGGCTGGAACACATTGCCGAAGAACTCGCTCTGCCAATTCACGCCGCCACCCACGGTCAGGTTCTCCAGGGCGCCGGGCAGGCGATAGCTGTTGAACAACCGCACCACTTGCTGGGGCGTGGTGGTTTGCAGCACGGAGCCGTAGACGTAATCGCCGTTGGCGTCACGGCTGTGCTGGTAGGTGTAGCCCGCCGAGACGTTCCAGCCGTCCAGCACTTCACCGGCCAGTTCGACTTCAAAGCCCTTGGTGGTGGCGCCGGCAATCGGGCGATACACCGAGTCGGTCTCAAACCCGGAAACGTACTGCGCAACGTTGTCCTGTTCGATGCGAAATGCGGCGAAGCTGGCGTTCAGGCGGCCGTCGAAAAATGCTGCCTTGAGCCCGGCTTCGTAGGTGTCGCCTTCAATCGGATCGAGCAACTTGCGGTCGGCGTCCTTGCTGTTTTGCGGTTTGTAGATCTTTGTGTAGCTGGTGTACACCGACCAGATGTCATTCAGGTCGTAGACGATACCGGCATAGGGCGTGACGACGCCGGTCTGGCGGTAGGTGAAACGGTTGTCGGCCTTGGTCGGGTCGTAGAAGTCGGTGTTGTCGGTGCCGCTGAAGTTGCTGACGCGGGTGCCAAGGATCACCGACAGGTCATCGGTGGGCTTCAAGCGCGTGGCCAGGTACGCGCCGGTCTGGCGTTGCACGATGTCGTTCTGGCCGCTGCGGGGAATGTCAGGCTTCGGGTATTCGCCGCGCCAGTCGTAAATGCTGCCGCCCACGGGCGGGTAGATCGAACCGTACACCGGCACGTCCTGCTTCGAGCGGGTGGCCATGAAACCCATGATCAATTCATGCTCGCGCCCGAACAGGCTGAAGGGGCCATTGAGGTTGATGTCCAGGGTGTTTTGCACCTGGTCACCCTTGTACTTGCCCATGAACATGTACATCCCGTCACCCGTGACCGGGTCCGGGTTGCCGCCGCTGGCGGAGGCGAGCAGGGTGTCGTGTTGGCTGCGCTTGCGGTCGAGGCTGACTTTCAGCGACCAGTCGTTCGCGAGCTTTTGTTGCACCGAGGCAAACAGGGTCTGGTTCTGGAAGTCGCGGCGGCTCCAGTCGGCGGCCGGGTTGAAGGACCGCGAGAAGTCGGTGCGTGAACCGTTGCTGAAGTACATCGGGAAGCCGGTCCAGCTGGCGCCACGGGAGCGGGTGTCCTGCTGGTCGATGCCGAAGGTCAGCAGGGTGTCCGGCGTCAGGTCGGCTTCGAGGATGCCGTAGGCAATGTCCTTGGTGTTCTGGTAGTGGTCCAGGTACGACTGGCGATCCTGATACACGCCGACGAAGCGCCCGCGCACGTTGCCGGAGTCGGTCAAAGGCCCGGAAATATCGCCTTCGGTGCGGTAGTTGTCCCACGAGCCGAAGGTCTGCGTGACCGACGCCTTGAAGTCCCGGGTGGGCTTTTTGCGAATCAGGTTGACCGTGGCCGAAGGATCGCCGGAGCCGGACATCAGGCCGGCTGAGCCCTTGATGATTTCCAGGCGGTCATACACCGCCATGTCGGTGCTGGTGGTGCCGTAGTCATACACGCCGTCGTAGGTGGAGTTGACCCCGTCGTACTGGAAATTGGTGATCGGCAGGCCGCGGCTGGAAAATTCCCAGCGCTCGCTGTCGTAGTTCTGCACGCTCACACCGGGCGCACGGCGCAGGGTGTCGGCGATGCTGGTGGAGCCCTGGTCGTCCATTTGCTGGCGGGTGATCACTGTTACCGACTGCGGCGTCTCGCGCATCGACAACGCCAGGCCGGTGGCCGAAGCCATGGCGCCGGTGGTGTAGGAGTGCGTATCTTCGGTGGTGGCGCCCAGGCCTTCGCCGGAGATGGTGGTGGCGCCCAGTTCCAGGGCGCCGGTGTTGGCCGGGACCAACTCCAGCACGTAGCCGTTGTTGCCCTGGGGCACGGCCTGCAAGCCGCTGCCTTGCAACAGCCGTTGCAAACCGCTGGCCGGGGTGTAGCTGCCGTTGAGGCCCGGGCTGGTTTTGCCGCTGGCCAGGCTGTTGTGGCCGGCGAAAAAGATCCCGGACTGCTCGGCGAAGCTGTTCAGCACGTTGACCAACGAACCCGCGGCGATGGTGTAGTGGCGGGCCGCTTCCTGAGTCGACGGTGACTCGGCGGCTTGCGCGTCGAGCGCGCCCAGGCACAACAAGGTAGCAGTAACGGCCAGCGCCAGCGGGCGCAAAGTGAAGCGAACGGGTTGCGACATGAACATTCCCTTTGGATCAAATCGATCGGCGAATTGAAAGCATCTGCAGGGTTTACCGAACGAGTTTTGGAAAAGGGAACTGACGGCTGAAAGTTTTTATGCGCCTGGGTGTTTGGGCCTGACCGTGACCCACCACGGCATGAGCGTGTCGACCTGAATCGGCAGCGCGGCCTGTAGCAGGCGCAGTGCGTGGTCGCTGTCTTTGAGGGGGAACGAACCCATTACCGGCAATTGCGCCACGGCTGGATCACAACCCAGGTGGCCGGGGCGAAAACGATTGAGTTCGGCGACCAGTTGGCCAAGCGGCAGGTTGTCGGCCAGCAGTACGCCACGGCTCCAGGCCTCACGGGTGGCGGATGCGGGTGAATGGAGATTGAACCCATCGCGGGTGAAGGCCACTTGTTGCCCGGCCTCGATGATTCGTTGTTGCCGGCTGGCGGCGGTGCGCACTTCAACCCTGCCTTCAAACACATTGAGCAAAATGCTGTCGCCGTCCTGCAACACGCTGAAGCGGGTGCCGAGTGCCCGCAGGCGACCCTGCTCAGTCTCCACCAGAAACGGGCGGTTCGGGTCCTTGGCGGTCTCGATCAGCACTTCGCCGAAACGCAGGTGCAGCAAGCGCTGGACCCGGTCAAAACGTACATCCAGGGCGCTCAAGGCGTTCAGCCACAGGCGGCTGCCATCGTCCAGCAGCGCTTCGCGGGTTTCACCGCCGGCGGTTGCGTAATCCGCACTCCAGCCTCCCACCAACCGGGGCAGGGCGGTGTTGCGCCAGGTGCCCCAGGCCAGCGTTGAACCGGCACACAGCACCAGCAGGGTCTTGAGCGTCTGGCGCCGAGAGCTGCGCAACGCACGGCTGGCGCTGTGGGATTGCTCGGCCAACGGCGCAAAGCGTTGGCTGACCCGTTCTACATAGCCCCAGGCGGCCTGGTGTTCCGGACTTTGCCCGAGCCATGCCTGCCAGTGCTGGGCAGCCTCTGGCTGATCCTGCAGGCGTACGTACCATTGGGCCGCTTGCTCAAGGCTGGCATGGCTGAGCTTTCCGGGGCTGTTCACTCCACGAGCATCCCGTCCAGTTCGGCTTCCAGCACCGCGCAATGCAGCAGCGCCTGGGCCAGGTATTTTTTCACCATCCGTTCGCCTACCCCGAGCTGTTCGCCGATCTGCTTGTAGGGCAGGCCGTGCAACTGCGCCAGCAGGAATGCCTCGCGGACTTTGTGGGGCAGCCGCGCGAGCATGGCGTCCACTTCGTACAGGGTTTCGACAATGATTGCCCGCTGCTCCGGCGACGGTTGCAGGGCTTGGGGCCGGTCCGCGAGGCTTTGCAGCCACGCTTGTTCCAGTTGGCGCCGGCGCCAGTGATCAATGCACAACCCCCGGGCGATGGTGGCCAGGTAGGAGCGCTCCCGCGTCTCATCGGCGTCGGCCGGCGGGCGCTTGAGTACCCGGATGAAGGTGTCATGGGCCAGGTCCGCCGCATCCCAGCGATTGCTCAGGCGCCGGCGCAGCAGCCCCAGCAGCCAGGAATGGTGATTGCCGTAGAGGTCGCTGAACGAGGTGGACGGGGTCGACACAGTATCCATGTGGCGCAGAAGCCTTGGCGTAAATAAGAATTGGTCGCGATTAAACCAAAGGGTCGGGCACTGCGCAAATGATATTGGTTTGCTTTTGCGGCGTTGTCAGCGCCCACGCTTTTCGGCAATCCATGCGGTGGCCAGGTCGATAAAGGCCCGCAGTTTCGGTTGGCTCTGGGTTCGGGCGGGGAAATACAGGTACAGCCCGCTGCTTGGCGGTACGAAAGATTGCAACACGGGCTCCAGTGCGCCTGAAGCCAGGTCCTCCATGACCTCGAAATCACTCACGTACGCCAGGCCCTGGCCGGCCCGCGCGGCGGCGATCATCAGGTTGCGGTCATTGACGATCAACCCGCCTTGAACGCCGACCGTAAATTCCCGGCCCGCCCGCTCGAATTCCCAGCGGTGTGCCATGCCCGAGGTCAGGAAGCGATAACCGATGGTTTGATGGGCCGTGAGCGCTTCCGGCGTTGTCGGCTTGCCGGCCTTGGCAAAGTAGGCGGGAGAGCCCACCACCGACCAGTTCAGGTCCGGGGTCAGGCGCACGGCAACCATGTCTTTGTCGATGGATTCCCCCAGGCGAATACCGGCGTCGAAGCCCTCGGTGACCAGGTCCACCGTGGCATCGTCGAGGGAAATATCCAGTACCACATCGGGAAAGGCCTCGCGAAAACGCGGGATCAACGGCTCGATCAGCAACTTGCCCGACAACCTTGGCACCGTCAGCCGCAGGGTGCCCATGGGCCGGTCGCGGTAGCCACTGAGGGCCGCCAGCGCTTCGTCAATCTCCCCGGCGGCGGGGCGCAGGCGGCTGTAAAGCGTCATGCCGGCCTCGGTCAGCGCTACCCGGCGCGTGGTGCGCTGGAACAGCACCACACCCGTGCGCTTCTCCAGGGTCTTCACCGCATGGCTGACCGCGGTCGGTGTTACGCCGAGGCGTGCAGCGGCCTGGGTGAAGCTCTTCAGTTCGGCCACGGCGAGAAATTCGGTCAAGCCATTGAAGGGATCAAGGTTCATCGGTCAGCCATTATGAAATTCTGTTTCAGAGTGCTTGTAGCACGAGACGGTTTTTCAGGCTAATGCCTCAGCGTACCTTGGCTTCACATTCACTCCATCAGGTACGGATCATGACAACGGCACATTCCTTCAAGCGTGTTTGGCTGGTAACCGGGGCTTCCCGGGGCATCGGCGCGAAAATCGTCGCGGCAGCTCTGGCCCACGGTGATGCGGTGGTGGCGACGGCCCGCAACGCCCATACCGTCACCGAACGCTTCGGCGAGCAACCCGGGCTGCTGGCGGTGCAGCTGGACGTGACCGACGAATCCCAGGCTGCCGACGTTGCCCGTGCCGCCATCGAGCACTTCGGGCGCATTGATGTGTTGGTCAACAATGCCGGTTTTGGCCTGCTGGGCGCGGTGGAGGAGGCGTCTGCCGATGAGATTCGCCGCTTGTATGAAACCAACGTGTTCGGGCTGCTCAATGTCACTCGCGGTGTATTGCCGTTCATGCGCCAGGCGCGCAGTGGGCACGTGATCAATATTTCGTCGGTGGGCGGCTTCCGTTCGGGGGCGGGATTCGGCACGTATTGCTCGACCAAGTTTGCCGTTGAAGGGTTGAGCGAGGCGCTGCACGCAGAGTTGGCACCCTTGGGCGTCAAGGTGACGGTGGTGGAGCCGGGTTATTTCCGTACCGACTTCCTGGATGGCAACTCCCTGGTGGAGTCGCCCTTGATCATCGACGACTACGCCGCCACGTCCGGCGAGGTGCGCAAGCTGGCCAAGGTCTACAACCAGCAGCAACCGGGTAACCCGGAGCTGCTGGCAGTGGCCATGATCAAGCTGGTGGAAGCGCCGCATCCGCCGATGCGCCTGGCCCTGGGCACCGACACGTTGCAGGCGATTGAGGACAAGCTGGCCTACGTCAAGGAAGAGACCGCTGCCTGGCGTGAATTGTCGGCCTCAACCGATTTCTGACACCCAATGGCTCGACAGCTGCTACGGTGGTTCTACTGCTAGGGGCCGGGCACCAAAAACGCCGCCTCCAGCAGTTGCCGGGTGTAGGCATGCTGGGGGTTGGCGAAGATCGCGGGTGCATCTCCCTGTTCAACCGCCTGCCCGTGTTTTACTACCATCAGTTGGTGACTCAAGGCCTTGACCACCGCCAGGTCGTGGCTGATGAACAGGTAGGTCAGGTTGTACTTGGCCTGCAGGTTGCGCAGCAGATCCACCACCTGGCGCTGCACGGTACGGTCGAGGGCCGAGGTCGGCTCGTCCAGCAGAATCAGCCGGGGCTTGAGCACCAGGGCGCGGGCAATAGCGATGCGCTGGCGTTGGCCGCCGGAAAATTCGTGGGGGTAGCGATTGCGGGTTTCCGGGTCCAGGCCCACTTCCTTCAGCGCGGCGATAATCGCCGCTTCCTGCTCGGCGGCAGTGCCCATCTTGTGGATACGCAGGCCTTCGCCGACGATCTCGCTCACGCACATGCGCGGGCTCAGGCTGCCGAACGGATCCTGGAACACCACCTGCATTTCCCGGCGCAGTGGGCGCACCTGTTGCTGGCTGAGCTTGTCCATCTGATGGCCTTCGAAGCGAATGCCACCCTTGCTCGCAATCAGCCGCAAAATTGCCAGGCCCAGGGTGGATTTGCCCGAGCCGCTTTCACCAACGATGCCCAGCGTCTGGCCCTGGGGCAGGCTGAAGTTGATGCCGTCCACCGCCTTGACGTAATCGACGGTATTGCGCAGGAAGCCTTTCTTGATCGGGAACCAGACCTTCAGGTCATCGACTTCCAGCAACGGTGGGCCGACTTCATTGGTGGCGGGCCCGCCGCTGGGTTCCGCTGCCAGCAGCTCCTGGGTGTAAGGGTGCTGCGGCGCCTCGAACAAGGTTTCGCATTCGGCCTGCTCGACAATGCAGCCTTTTTGCATCACGCATACCCGGTGGGCGATGCGCCTGACCAGGTTCAAGTCGTGGCTGATCAACAGCAAGGCCATGCCCAGGCGCGCCTGCAGTTCCTTGAGCAGCTCCAGGATCTTCAACTGCACGGTGACGTCGAGTGCCGTGGTCGGCTCGTCCGCAATCAGCAACTCCGGCTCATTCGCCAGGGCCATGGCGATCATCACCCGCTGGCGCTGGCCGCCGGACAGCTCGTGGGGCAGGGCCTTGAGGCGTTTATGGGGCTCGGGGATGCCCACCAGTTCCAGCAACTCCAGGGTGCGTTTGGTGGCCACCTTGCCGGTAAGCCCCTTGTGCAGGCCGAGCACTTCGTTGATCTGCTTCTCGATGGAGTGCAGCGGGTTCAGCGAAGTCATCGGCTCCTGGAAAATCATCGCAATCCGGTTGCCGCGGATATGCCGGATGGTCTTTTCCTTCAGGGTCAGCAAATCGTGGTTGGCGTACTGGATCGTCCCCGACGGGTGACGCGCCAGCGGGTAGGGCAGCAGGCGCAAAATCGAGTGCGCCGTGACCGACTTGCCCGAGCCGCTTTCGCCCACCAGTGCCAAAGTTTCGCCGCGCTTGATATCGAAGCTGACGTTGTTCACCACCCGCTGGTGGCTGTTGCCTACGACGAACTCGACGGAGAGGTCGCGGACTTCGATCAGATTGTCCTGATTCATCTCATTTCCTCGGGTCGAAGGCATCGCGAGCGGACTCGCCGATAAACACCAGCAGACTCAACATGATCGCCAGCACGGCAAACGCACTCATGCCCAGCCACGGCGCCTGCAGGTTGGATTTGCCCTGGGCCACCAGTTCACCCAGGGACGGCGAGCCGGCCGGCAGGCCAAAACCCAGGAAGTCCAGCGCGGTGAGGGTGCCGATCGCGCCGGTCAGGATGAACGGCATGAAGGTCATGGTGGAGACCATGGCGTTGGGCAGGATATGGCGGAACATGATCGCGCCGTTCTGCATCCCCAGCGCCCGCGCCGCCCGCACATATTCCAGGTTACGCCCGCGCAGGAACTCGGCGCGCACCACGTCCACCAGGCTCATCCAGGAAAACAGCAGCATGATCCCCAGCAGCCACCAGAAATTGGGCTGCACGAAACTGGCGAGGATGATCAGCAAATACAGCACCGGCAAGCCCGACCAGATCTCCAGGAAGCGCTGCCCGGCCAGGTCGACCCAACCGCCGTAGAAACCCTGCAAGGCCCCGGCGATCACGCCGATGATCGAACTGAGTACGGTCAGCGTCAGGGCAAACAGCACGGAAATCCTGAACCCGTAGATCACCCGCGCCAGCACATCGCGGCCCTGGTCATCGGTGCCCAGCAGGTTGTCCCGTGACGGCGGGGCCGGTGCCGGAACTTTCAGGTCGTAGTTGATGCTCTGGTAGCTGTACGGAATCGGCGCCCACAAGGTCCAGGCATTCTTGGCCTTGAGCAGCTCCTGGATATACGGGCTCTTGTAGTTGGCTTCCAGCGGGAATTCGCCGCCGAAGGTGGTCTCGGGGTAGCGCTTGAGCGCCGGGAAATACCAGTCGCCGTCGTAGTGCACCGCCAGCGGCTTGTCGTTGGCGATCAGCTCGGCGCCCAGGCTCAGGCCGAACAGGATCAAAAACAGCCACAGCGACCACCAGCCACGCTTGTTGGCCTTGAAACGCTCGAACCGGCGACGATTGAGGGGGGATAGATTCATCTCAATGCTCCCGGCTGGCGAAGTCGATGCGCGGATCGACCAGGGTGTAGGTGAGGTCGCCGATCAGCTTCACCACCAATCCCAGCAGGGTGAAGATAAACAGGGTGCCGAACACCACCGGGTAGTCGCGGTTGATCGCCGCTTCAAAGCTCATCAGGCCCAGGCCGTCGAGGGAGAAGATCACTTCCACCAGCAACGAACCGGTGAAGAAAATGCCGATGAAGGCCGACGGGAAGCCGGCAATCACCAGCAGCATCGCGTTGCGAAACACATGGCCGTACAGCACGCGGTGGTTGGTCAGGCCCTTGGCCTTGGCGGTGACCACGTACTGCTTGTTGATCTCGTCGAGGAAACTGTTTTTGGTCAGCAGGGTCATGGTGGCGAAGTTGCCGATCACCAGGGCGGTCACCGGCAGGGCAAGGTGCCAGAAGTAATCGAGGACCTTGCCGCCCCAGCTCAATTCATCAAAGTTGTTGGACGTGAGCCCGCGTAACGGAAACCAGTCGAAGTAACTGCCGCCGGCGAACACCACGATCAGCAGGATCGCAAACAGGAACGCCGGGATCGCGTAGCCGACGATGATCGCCGAGCTGGTCCACACGTCGAAGTGGCTGCCGTGCCGCGTAGCCTTGGCGATCCCCAGGGGGATCGACACCAAGTACATGATCAGGGTGCTCCATAATCCGAGGGAGATGGACACCGGCATCTTTTCCTTGATCAGGTCGATGACCTTCGCATCGCGAAAGAAGCTGTCGCCAAAATCCAGCCGGGCGTAGTTCTTGACCATGATCCACAAGCGTTCCGGCGCCGACTTGTCAAAGCCGTACATCTTCTCGATTTCCTTCACCAGCGCCGGGTCCAGGCCCTGGGCGCCGCGGTAGCTGGAACCGGCCACCGAGACTTCGGCACCGCCCCCGGCAATCCGGCTGGTGGCGCCTTCAAAGCCTTCGAGCTTGGCGATCATCTGCTCCACCGGGCCACCCGGGGCGGCCTGGATGATCACAAAGTTGATCAGCAAAATGCCGAACAGGGTCGGGATGATCAGCAGCAGTCGACGAAAAATATAGGCCAGCATCTCAGTCGCCCCCGCTCGCCGGATCGGCGCTCTGGTTGGTGTCCACGGTTATCGCAGGTTTCACGTCGGGTTTGCTCCACCAGGTGGCGGTGCCGACGTCATACCGTGGCGAGACCTTCGGATGGCCGAGGTGGTCCCAATACGCCACGCGGAAGGTCTTGATGTGCCAGTTGGGGATCACGTAGTAGCCGAACTGCAGCACGCGGTCCAGGGCCTTGGCGTGGGCCACCAGGCTCTTGCGCGAGTCGGAGTCGATGAGTTCTTCCACCAACTGGTCGATGGCCGGGTCTTTCAGGCCGATGTAGTTGCGGCTGCCGGGCTTGTCGGCGCTGGATGACTTCCAGTACTCGCGCTGCTCGTTACCGGGCGATGAGGATTGCGGGAAGCTGCCCACCACCATGTCGAAGTCCCGGGAACGGATGCGGTTGATGTACTGCGAGATGTCGACCCGGCGAATCACCAGGTCGATCCCCAGGTCTGCCAGGTTACGCTTGAACGGCAACAGGATGCGTTCGAACTCGGTCTGTGCCAGCAGGAACTCGATGGTCACTGGCTTGCCGGTGGTGTCGACCATCTTGTCGTCGACGATCTTCCAGCCGGCCTCTTGCAGCAGTTGATAGGCCTCGCGCTGCTGGGTGCGGATCATGCCGCTGGCATCGGTCTTCGACGGCTCGAAGGCTTCGGTAAACACCTGGGGCGGGATCTTGTCCCGCAGCGGTTCAAGAATCGCCAGCTCATCCGGGCCGGGCAGGCCGGTGGCGGCCATCTCGGAGTTTTCGAAATAGCTGCGGCTGCGGGTGTAGGCGCCGTTGAACAGTTGCTTGTTGCTCCATTCAAAGTCCAGCAACAGGCTGATGGCCTTGCGCACCCGCACGTCCTGGAACATCGGCTTGCGGGTGTTGAACACGAAGCCCTGCATGCCGGTGGGGTTGCCATTGGGAATTTCTTCCTTGATCAGGCGGCCCTGGGTGACGGCGGGGGTGTTGTAGGCATTGGCCCAGTTTTTCGCGCTGATTTCCAGCCAGTAATCGAACTGCCCGGCCTTGAGGGCTTCGAGGGCCACGGTGTTGTCGCGGTAGTAATCGGTGACCCGGTAATCGAAGTTGTAGAAACCCTTGTTGATCGGCAGGTCCTTGGCCCAGTAGTCCTTGACCCGCTCATAGCGGATCGAGCGCCCGGCCTTGACCTCGGCCACCTTGTACGGGCCGCTGCCCAGCGGAATCTCCAGGTTGCCCTTGGAGAAGTCGCGGCCCTCCCAGTAATGCTTGGGCAACACTGTCAGTTGCCCAAGGATCAGCGGCAGTTCGCGGTTGTTGGTGCGCTTGAACTTGAACAGCACCCGCAGCGGGTCTTCGGCGATCACTTCGTCGACATCGGCGTAGTAGGTCTTGAAGATCGGCGAGCCGTCCTTCATCAGTGTCTGGAAGCTGAACACCACGTCTTCGGCACGGATCGGGTGGCCGTCGTGGAAGCGCGCTTCGGGGCGGATGTAGAAGCGCACCCAGCTGTTGTCCGGGGCCTTTTCGATCTTGCCGGCCACCAGCCCGTATTCGGTGATGGGTTCGTCCAGGCTTTGCTGGGCGAGGGTGTCGTAGATCAGGCCGATATCATCTGCCGGCACGCCCTTGCTGATGAATGGGTTGAGGCTGTCGAAGCTGCCCATGCTGGATACGCGGAAGGTGCCACCCTTGGGGGCATCCGGATTTACGTAGTCGACGTGTTTGAAATCGGCGGGGTACTTGGGCGGTTCGTTGTAGAGGGTCAGGGCATGTTGCGGGGCCGCATTGGCCGCGGCGCAAAACAGCAGGCTGCCAAGGATCGCAGTACGCAAAGGTATCATTGGGCTTTCTCCGAAGCTTTCAGCCACCATGCGCTCAGGCCCAGGCTGTAGGGCGGCGTGGTGACGAAGGCGAACCGGTTGCGGTACGCCAGGCGATGATAGTTGAGGTACCAGTTGGGAATACTGTAGTGCTGCCACAGCAGGACGCGGTCCAGCGCCCGGCCGGCGGCCAACTGTTCTTCACGGGTTTGCGCCGCCAGCAGTTGGTCCAGCAGGTGGTCGACCACCGGGTTGGCGATGCCTGCGTAATTCTTGCTGCCCTTGATCCCCGCCTGGCTGGAGTGGAAATACTGCCACTGCTCAAGGCCGGGGCTGAGGGTCTGGTTGAGGGTCATCAGAATCATGTCGAAGTCGAACTGATCGAGGCGTTGTTTGTACTGCGCGCGGTCTACCGTGCGCAAGCGGGCATCGACGCCGATGCTTGTCAGATTCTCGACATAGGGCTGCAGGATGCGCTCCAGGTTCGGGTTCACCAGCAGAATCTCCAGCCTCAGCGGCTGCCCGTCACTGTTGAGCAAGCGTTGCCCGGACAGCTTCCAGCCGGCGTCCGCCAACAATGCGAGGGCGCGGCGCATCGTGTCGCGAGGAATGCCACGACCGTCGGTCTGGGGCAGGCTGAATGGCTGGGTAAACAGGTTGGCCGGCAGTTGGTCGCGATAGGGCGACAGCATCAGCCACTCATGACCGGTCGGCACGCCGGTGGCGGAGAATTCGCTGTTGGGGTAATAGCTGAGGCTGCGTTTATAGGCGCCGCTGAACAGGGTGCGGTTGGTCCACTCGAAATCGAACATCAGCCCCAAGGCTTCGCGGACCTTGGCCTGGCTGAAAGCCGGGCGCCGGCTGTTCATGAACAGGCCCTGGCTCTGGGTCGGTATCTGGTGGGCGATCTGCGCCTTGATCACATCGCCACGGTTGACCGCCGGGAAGTTGTAGCCGTTGGCCCAGTTCTTCGCCTGGTGCTCGATATAGATATCGAACTCGCCGGCCTTGAACGCTTCGAAGGCCACGTCGCTGTCGCGGTAAAACTCCACCTCGACCTTGTCGTAGTTATACAAACCCCGGTTGACCGCCAGGTCCTTGCCCCAGTAATCCTTGACCCGCTCGAACACCAGTTGTCGCCCGGGGCTGACCTTGCTGATGCGGTAAGGCCCGCTGCCCAGCGGCGGCTCGAACGTGGTGGCCTTGAAGTCGCGGTTTTTCCAGTAATGCTGGGGCAATACCGGTAGCTCGCCCAGGCGCAGGATCAGCAACGGGTTGCCGGCGCGCTTGAACACAAAACGAATGCGATGCCGGTTAAGAATGTCGACCCGGGCCACTTCCTGCAGGTTGGTGCGGTACTGCGGGTGGCCTTCGGTCAGCAGCGTGCGATAGGAAAACGCCACGTCGTAGGCGGTGATCGGCTTGCCATCGTGAAACCGCGCTTCAGGGCGCAGGTTGAACACCACCCAGCTGCGGTCCTCGCTGTATTCCACCGATTGGGCAATCAGGCCGTAGCTGGAGGTGGGTTCATCGCCGGAAGGGGCATATTGGCCGGTGCCGACCATCAACGGCTCATTGAGCTCGTTGACGCCATATTGCAGGAAATTGGCGGTGGAAACCGGGCTGGAACCCTTGAAGGTGTACGGGTTGAGGGTGTCGAAAGTGCCAAACGCCATGACCCGCAAGGTGCCGCCCTTGGGCGCTGCGGGGTTTACCCAGTCGAAGTGGGTGAATTTGGCCGGGTACTTGAGCGTGCCGAACTGCGCATAACCGTGGCTCTCGGTGATGGTCGCGTTCGCGGAAAAGCTCAAGGCCAGACTTATTAGTAGAAGGAGGGGACGCTTCAAGTCAGGGATCCGATCCAGGCGGCTTGGGCTTTATGAACCGTACAGTAACAGCTTGTTCCGATTGGAAAAAGGCTGGCGCCGTAGGAGGGAGACTACAGGCTTGGATGGGGGTTGGCAGGGTGAAGAACAAAGGGGGAGCTGTTGCCAGTTTCCCCTCGTGTTTGCTGCTTAGCGCGGCCCGGAAACAACCAGCATCTGCCCAGGTTTCAGCGCCTGGCCAGTGCGTGGGTTCCAGCGCTTGAGATGTTGCATCTCGACGTTGAAGCGCTTGGCGACGATGTACAGCGAATCGCCTTTCTTGACCTTGTACTGCACCGGCTTCTTGCTGTCGGCCTTGGCCACCAGCTTGCGGGTGTCCTGCATCACCAGGGTCTGGCCGACCTTGAGCGCCTGCCCGTTGAGCTTGTTCCAGCGCTGCAGGTCATGTACATCGACCTTGTTGGCCTTGGCGATCAGCGTCAGGTTGTCGCCGCTGCGCACCTTGTAGTTGCGGGTGCGACCGGCAATGGCCTTGTGCTCAACGTCGTCGAACACCGGCTTTTTCGGGCGCATGCTCAGCAATTCTTCCGGCTTCATCGCCGAAAGGCTGCTGGCCAGCAGCTGCGCCTTGGACGTCGGCACCAGCAAATGCTGCGGGCCGTCCAGGGTGGTGCGCTGTTTCAAGGCAGGGTTGAGCTGGAACAGTTCGTCTTCGTCAATCTCGGCCAGCGCGGCGACCCGTGACAGGTCCATGCTGGTCTTGATTTCTACCACTTCGAAGTACGGCGTGTTGGCGATCGGGTTCAGGTTGACGCCATACGCCTCAGGGGCCAGCACCACCTGGGACAGCGCCAGGAACTTGGGCACGTAGTCCTTGGTTTCCTGGGGCAGTGGCAGGTTCCAGTAGTCCGTCGGCAAACCGAGCTTCTCGTTACGCTCGATGGCCCGGCTGACCGTGCCCTCACCGGCGTTGTAAGCCGCCAGGGCCAGCAACCAGTCGCCGTTGAACATATCATGCAGGCGAGTCAGGTAGTCGAGGGCGGCGGTGGTGGAGGCGGTGATGTCGCGGCGGCCGTCGTAGGCGCGGGTCTGGCGCAGGTTGAAATAGCGCCCGGTGGCGGGAACGAACTGCCACAGGCCGACCGCATCGCTGCGGGAATAGGCCATTGGGTTGTAGGCACTTTCAATCACTGGCAGCAGCGCCAGCTCCAGGGGCATGTTGCGTTCTTCAAGGCGTTCGACGATGTAATGAATGTAGAGGCTGCCGCGTTCGCCGGCGTTCTCGAGGAAGGATGGGTTGCTGGCAAACCACAATCGTTGCTGTTCAATGCGCGGGTTGACGCCTAACCCGTCCTGCAATTGAAAGCCCCGGCGCATGCGTTCCCAGACATCCTGGGGCACTTCCGGGCTTGGCTTCTCTGATAGCCAAAGGGGTTTTTGCTTGATCTTGGCGGTAAGGTTTGGCTTGGGTTGCACGGTGGATTGTGCGGCAAAATGGGTCGATTGGCAGCCCGCCAGAGTAGCGGACACAGCCACCGCCACGGCTTGAGCCAGGCGGGTCAATGCGTCTGAATGGTTGGTTTTACGAATAGATGACGACATTGGCTGGAAGTAAGTTCCGGGCAAAAATGTCGGGCGATTCTAGAAAGCGCGTGGGTTGCGGTCAACCATTCAGAAATTACGTACTAAATTCCGCGCGCTTAGAACGTATCTTTCCACGACCTCAAGCTAGCAAACACCTCACTCCCGGCCCGGTTATCGCGGCCATTCCGTTCGTCCGCTTTTTCTTTAACGGATGTTTCAGAGGTCCGCAGAAAAGGGTTAGTGCGTTTTTCCAGGGCCAAAGTCGAAGGCAATGTTATCTGGCCGTTCGCCCGCAGTTGCCGCACGTTCTCCACCCGTTCGGCGATATCCGCGTTATGCGGTTCCACGGCCTGGGCGAATTTCAGGTTACTTTGTGTGTATTCGTGGGTGCAGTACACCAGCGTGTTGGCCGGC
Source organism: Pseudomonas sp. P7758 (assembly GCF_013386485.1). Taxonomy (NCBI): domain Bacteria; kingdom Pseudomonadati; phylum Pseudomonadota; class Gammaproteobacteria; order Pseudomonadales; family Pseudomonadaceae; genus Pseudomonas; species Pseudomonas sp. P7758. Next base: position 28,187 of record NZ_JACARS010000073.1, read on the forward strand.
AAGGCCGCCAGGCGCTCCAGTGAGGTGTGCATTTGCTGCGGGGTGCCTTCGAACAGGCGGCCACAACCGGCGGCAAAGAGGGTGTCGCCACAGAACAGCACGCCCTCGTGATAAAAGGCGATGTGCCCCAGGGTATGGCCGGGTACGGCAAACACCTCGAAGTCCCAACCCAGCACGTTGATGCGGTCGTTATCCTGGAGTGCCACGTCCCGCGCCGGGATCTTTTCATTTGCCGGGCCGTAGACCGTGGCGCCTGAAACACTTTTAAGTTGCTCGACGCCGCCGACATGATCATGGTGATGGTGAGTCACCAGGATGTCGCTGAGGGTCCACTCGGGATGCTGCTGGAGCCAGGCCAGCACGGGCGCGGCATCACCGGGATCGACCACCGCGCAGCGCTTGTTCGGCTGATCCTGTAACAACCAGATGTAGTTATCGGTGAAGGCGGGCAGGGCACTGATCTGTATCATTCTTTGATTCGCCAAGCTGAACACATTGGTGCATCTTAGAGCTTCTTGGCGCGTTGGAGAATGCAATGACTGATAAAGCGTTCGCCCAGGCCGATCCCGAGTGGCTGGCACTGATCGGTGCCGCCCGTGAATGGCTGTCCGGGCCTGTCGGGCAATTTTTACTGGATGAAGAACGGCGCATGCTCGAAGACGAGCTGGGTCGGTTCTTTGGTGGTTACCTGGTGCATTACGGGCCGTCGGCACAAACCCCGCCGTCGGCACCCCAGGTGCAACGCAATGTGCGCCTGGGGGCGCCGCTGCCGGGGGTTGAAATCGTCTGCGAGGAGCAGGCCTGGCCGTTGAGCGAGCATGCGGCCGATGTGGTGGTGATGCAGCATGGCCTGGATTTCTGCCTGTCGCCCCACGGTTTGCTGCGCGAAGCGGCCAGCAGCGTGCGCCCTGGTGGCCATTTGCTGATCATTGGCATCAACCCCTGGAGCAGTTGGGGCTTGCGCCATGTGTTCGCCCATGACGGGCTGCGCCAGGCGCGCTGCATCTCGCCGTCGCGAGTCGGCGACTGGTTGAACCTGCTGGGCTTTGCGCTGGAGAAACGCCGCTTCGGGTGCTATCGTCCGCCGCTTGCGTCTGCCAAGTGGCAAGGCCGGCTGGCCGGCTGGGAACGCAGGGCCGGTGCCTGGCAATTGTCCGGCGGGGGTTTCTACCTGTTGGTGGCGCGCAAGATCGTCGTTGGCCTGCGCCCGGTGCGCCAGGTGCGTCGCGAGCCGATGGGCAAGCTGGTGCCGATGCCGATGGCCAAGGTCAATCGCAAGCAGAGCGAACAGTAAACATACCTTTTTGATTTCAGGTCGAGCCTCTCGACCTCGGGCACTTGTCGGTCGATTATCGGCAACCCGCTTTGATGGATCCCGCTTTAATGGACAGTGAAATGACCGATACCGTAGAACTCTTCACCGATGGCGCCTGCAAGGGCAACCCCGGCCCCGGCGGATGGGGCGCCTTGCTGGTGTGCAAGGGCGTGGAGAAGGAACTGTGGGGCGGCGAAGCCAACACCACCAACAACCGTATGGAACTGATGGGCGCGATCCGTGGCCTGGAAGAGCTCAAGCGCCGTTGCGACGTATTGCTGGTGACCGACTCCCAGTACGTGATGAAGGGCATCAACGAGTGGATGGTCAACTGGAAGAAGCGCGGCTGGAAGACTGCGGCCAAGGAGCCGGTGAAAAACGCCGACCTGTGGCAATTGCTCGATGAGCAATGCAATCGCCACAACATCACCTGGAAATGGGTGCGCGGGCACATCGGCCATCCCGGCAACGAGCGGGCCGACCAACTGGCCAACCGCGGTGTGGATGAAGTGCGCGGCTACAAACAGAGCTGATGCCGTCTGACGTGTTAAGATCCCGCCCCTTGAAATGTACCAAACCGTTGAGAGCTGAACCCTGATGGCCATCCGATCTGTTGTACTCGATACCGAAACCACCGGCATGCCGGTGACCGACGGCCACCGGATCATTGAAATCGGCTGTGTCGAACTGATGGGCCGCCGCCTCACCGGCCGGCACTTTCACGTCTACCTGCAACCGGACCGGGAAAGTGACGAAGGCGCCATCGGCGTCCACGGCATCACCAACGAATTCCTGGTGGGCAAGCCACGGTTTGCCGAAGTGGCGGATGAGTTCTTTGAGTTCATCAACGGCGCGCAACTGATCATCCATAACGCGGCGTTCGACGTTGGCTTCATCAACAACGAATTCGCGCTGATGGGGCAGACCGACCGGGCTGATATTACCCGGCACTGCTCGATCCTCGACACCTTGATGATGGCGCGTGAGCGTCACCCGGGCCAGCGCAACAGCCTCGATGCGTTGTGCAAACGCTATGGCGTCGACAACTCCGGCCGTGAACTCCACGGCGCGTTGCTCGACTCCGAGATTCTCGCCGACGTCTACCTGACCATGACCGGTGGCCAGACCAGCCTGTCCCTGGCCGGTAATGCCTCGGACGGCAATGGTTCGGCGGAAGGCTCGGGCAATCGTCCTTCGGAAATCCGCCGCCTGCCAGCGGATCGCCGGCCCACTACGATCATTCGTGCCAGCGAGCAGGACATGGCCGAGCATGCAGCGCGCCTCGAGGCGATTGCCAAGTCTGCCGGCGCACCCGCGTTGTGGACCCAATTGACCCAGCAATAACCTTTACCCCAGCGCCAGCCCCTGGCTGGCCCTGATCAGGTCATATGCCTTGCGCGCAATCGGGTTCGCCGTGTTCGGACGGATCCACAGGTAGTACGTGACCTCCGGCATCCTCGGCAATCCATCGTTTTCCCCCAATACCCGCATATCCGGCCCTAGCATCTCCATGCTCCGTGGGGTTACGCCCAGCCCTGCGCGGGTTGCCGCCTTGATGCCGATCAGGTTCGATGCCAGGTACGCCTGGCGCCACGGGATATTCGCCCGTTCCAGCGCCTCAAGGGCGTAGCGCCGATAAATGCTCGGCTCATCCACCAGAATCAATGGCAGCGGCTCGCTTGGCGAGTGAATGTATTGCGCCGAACAAATCCACCACACCGGCGAGGTGCGCAGTGCAAAGCCCTCCAGGTTGGCATCGGCGCGGGTGGAAATCACCATGTCGACCTTGCCCCGGTGCAGGTCATCCATCAGGAACGGGCTGCGCCCCACGTCGATCTCCAGGCGCAGGCGCGGTGCCGAGCGGGCGATGTGGCTGAGGATCGGCGGCAGGATGGTGTCGGCGATGTCGTGGGGCGAGCCGATACGCAGTACGCCGCTGAGGCTGCTTTCCCGCAGGGAATTGAGTGCGTCGTCATTCAGTGAGAGCATCTGCCGCGCATGCCGCAACAGCTGCATCCCGGGTTCTGTCAGTTGTTTTTGCCGGCCACGTTTTTCAAACAGGCTGACGCCCACTTGTTGTTCCAGACGCTGCATATGCTGGGTGACGGAAGATTGTGTGCGTGCCAGGTGAGTGCCGGCTTCGGCAAAGCTGTGGTGGTCGACCACGGCGATAAAGGTGCGGAGCAGTTCAAGATCGAGGGTCGACATGGCCATTCCAGGGCGTTTTTATATCAAGGGTGCGAAGATAAACATTACAGATGTTTATGTTTTGTCGCGCTGGGTTTTTACGAGGGCTAATGAATTCGAGTATATGGCCAAAAGTCAGCGCGTCCATATACGGGAAGTTATAACGATATTAGATATTTGAATTTCCGTTAGCCCGGCACTCTCCCTAGCATGCCCCCACATCAGGTCGGGGTACGCCGATCGCTAATGAGGGGAGTTCCATGGGGTTTGTGCGCGCGGCGGTAAAACGAAGGTTGCCTGTGGTCCTGGGCGCGTTGATCGCCCTGGGCGGCAGCGCAGTGGCTCAGGCCGATGCGACCCTGGACAAGATCCAGCAGCGCCATGTGCTGGTGGTCGGCGTGCTGCTGTCTGGCGGGCCGTTTGGCGGCATCGACCCCACCACCCAGAAGCCCAGGGGCTTGAACGTCGACCTGGCCAACGAGCTGGGCCGTCAGTTGGGCGCCGAGGTGCAGCTGGTGCCGGTATTGCCGGCCAACCGTGTGCAGTTCCTGCAACAGGGCAAGGTCGACCTGCTGATCGCCAATATGGAATGGACCGCCGAGCGTGGCGAGATCCTCGGGTTCGTGCCGACGCCGTTCTACAAGATCGGCGGCACTGCTGCCGTACTCAAGGACAGCAAGATCACCCGCTGGGAAGATCTCAAGGACCAGCCGGTGTGCACCTCCCAGGGCAGCAGCTACGTCAAGCCGTTGACCGAACTGGGCGCGCAGATCAAGGCCTTCAAGAGCTCTTCGGAATCCCTGCTGGCCCTGCGCGGCAACAACTGCGTCGCCGCGGTGCATGACTCCACCCTGGTCAACCCGCTGATCAACGACAGCGCCGAATGGAAGGATCACCGCACCCTCAGTCCCGAGCTGAACCCGGCGCCATCGGTGATCTGGACCCGCCGTGGCGAGAGCGACACCCAGGCCAAACTCGACCCCATCGTCAAGGAACTGCACCGCAGCGGCTGGCTGATCGAAGCCCAGACCCGCAACCACATCACCCCGGCGTCCCCGGCGCTGGTGGAGTTGCAAAAACAGTTCAAGGGCGCCTGACACATGACATTGAGAACCCTGACCGCCTTGGGCCTGGCACTGTGCGCCAGCCTGGCCCACGCCGACGCCACCCTCGACAAGATCCAGCAACGCCACGCCATCAGCGTCGGCGTGATCCTCAGCGGTCCGCCGTTTGGCACCATCGACCCCAAGACCGGCGAACACCTGGGCTACAACGTCGAACTGGCCAAGGGCCTGGGCCAGGCGCTGGGTGTGGAGACCAGGACCGTTTCGGTACTGGCGCCCAACCGCGTGCAGTTCCTGCAACAGGGCAAGGTCGATGTGTTGATCGCCAACATGCAGTACACCGACGAACGCGCCGAGATTCTCGACTACGTGCCCACGCCCTATGAAGAAGTCGGCGGCGCGGCGTTGATCCGCAAAGGCGCCGGCATCACCCAGTGGGCCGACCTCAAGGACAAGCCGGTGTGCGTGTCCCAGGGCAGCAACTTCATCAAGCCGTTGCAGGAAACCTACGGCGCGCAGATCAAGGCGTTCCGCAGCCAGTCCGAATCCCTGCTGTCGTTGCGCGGCAATGGCTGCGTGGCGGCGGTGCACGTCAGCCCGACCATGCATGCGCTGCTGGAGGATGCCGAATGGTCCGGCTACGAGATCCCGTTGCCGGGGGATTTGATCCCGTCCAAATCCGTGATCTGGATCCGCAAAGGCGAACACGACACCCAGGCCAGGCTCGACGCCATCGTGCGCGACTGGCATCGCAGCGGCTGGTTGATCGCCCTCGGCGAACGTACCGGCATGGCTCCGTCCCAAGCCCTGCGTGATCTGCACGAGCAGTACAGCCATGAGTGAAGCGCTATTCGCCACCCTGCAACAACTGCTCGGCGCCGCCCATGTGCAGCGCAGTGAAGATGCCGCCCAGTACCTGACCGACAAACAGGGCCGCTACACCGGCGAGGTGATCGCCGTGGTGCATCCGGCCAACACCGAGGAAGTGGCCGCCGTGGTGCGTGCGTGTGTCGCCCTGGAAGCGCCCATCGTGGTCCAGGGCGGCAACACCGGCCTGATGGCGGGTGCCACACCGGATGCCAGCGGCCGCGCGGTATTGTTGCTGCTCGACCGCATGAACCGGGTGCGCGTGATCGATACCGACAACGACACCCTGACCGTCGAAGCCGGCTGCATCCTGCAAAACATCCAGGACGTGGCCCGTGAAGCCGGTCGCCTGTTTCCATTGAGTCTGGGCGCCGAAGGCAGTTGCACCATCGGCGGCAACCTTGGCACCAATGCAGGCGGCACCGCCGTGCTGCGTTATGGCAACACCCGCGAGTTGACCCTGGGCCTGGAAGTGGTGACCGCCGAAGGCGAAATCTGGAATGGCCTGCGAGGGTTGCGCAAGGACAACACCGGCTACGACCTGCGGGATTTGTATGTGGGCAGCGAAGGTACCCTCGGGATTATCACCGCCGCGACCCTGAAGCTGTTCCCGCTGCCCAAGGCCCAGGCGACAGCGCTGCTGGCGTTTGACGAGTTGGCCCAGGCGGTGGCGTTCCTGTCCCATGCCCGCGCCGGTTTTGGTGCAAACCTCACTGCATTCGAATTGCTCAGCGCCGATTGCCTGGCGTTGTTACGCGAGCAATTTCCCGAGGACCCGCAACCGTTTCTCAACGCCAGTCAACCCTGGTTTGCCTTGCTGGAGCTGTCGGATAACCACGGTGAAAACCACGCCCGCGAAGCCTTCGAAACGGTCCTCGGTGAAGCCTTCGAACAGCCACTGCTGGCCGACGCACTGATCGCCGAAAGCCTGGCGCAAAGCGAAGCGCTATGGCTGCTGCGGGAGAACATGAGCGAAGCGCAGAAGCGTGCCGGACGCAATATGAAGCACGATATCTCGGTGCCCATTTCGCAAATCGTCGCCTTCGTCGCCCATACCGATGCGCTGTTGCAGACGCATTTCCCCGGTGTTCGCAACTTCACGTTCGGGCACCTGGGGGACGGCAACCTGCATTACAACGTGGCTCATCCGCTGGATTCAACGGTTGACGAGCACATGCGCAACTACGCCGAATTGAGCTTGCTGGTACATGACAGCGCCCATGCCCATGGCGGCTCTATCAGCGCCGAACACGGGATTGGCCAGCGCAAGGTCGGCCTGCTGGGCCGCTACAAAAGCCCGGTGGAACTGGACCTGATGCGCCGCATCAAGCGGGCCCTCGACCCGAAAAACCTGCTCAATCCCGGCAAAGTCATTGAGGTGCAGCCATGACCGTTCGCTTGTCCAAGCGGGTGCAGCGTGTGTCGCTGTCGGCCAATGCGGCGGCCAAATCCCGCGCCACGGAACTGCGTGACGCCGGCCGCGACATCCTGGACCTGACCACCGGCGAGCCGGATTTCGATACCCCGGAGCACATCAAGCAAGCCGCCTGCGCAGCCATTGCTGCGGGCGCCACCAAGTACACGCCGACACCCGGGGTAAAAGCCTTGCGCGTGGCCGTGCAGCGAAAACTGGCCGAAGAAAACCACCTGGACTATTCGCTGCCGAATATCGTGATCGCCAACGGCGCGAAACAAATCATCTTCAACGCCTTCGCCGCAACCCTCGACGACGGCGATCAAGTGCTGGTGCCGACGCCTTACTGGCCGTCGTTCCCCGACAGCGTGCGCTTCAACGGTGGCGAGCCGGTTTTTATCGAGTGCGGGCTGGAGCAGGGCTGCAAACTGCTGCCCGCCCAGCTGGAGCAGCACATCAATCAATGCACCCGCTGGCTGATCCTTAACGGCCCGGGCAACCCGAGCGGTGCGGTGTATAGCGAGGCTGAACTGCACGCGCTGGCCGAGGTGCTGCGTCGCCATCCCCAGGTGCTGGTGCTGCTGGATGAACTCTACGAACACATCCGCTTCGACGGGCGCCCGGCCCAGAGCCTGCTGAACGTTGCGCCGGATTTGCGGGACCGTTGCCTGCTGGTGGGCGGCGTGTCCAAGACCTACGCCATGACCGGCTGGCGCATCGGTTTCGGCGCCGGACCGCAGGCCTTGACCCATGCAATGGCGGTTGTTCAGTCGCAATCCACCTCCGGTGCTTCCTCCGTGGGCCAGGCTGCTGCATTGGCGGCATTCACCGGCGGGCTGGGCTTTTTGGCCGAGCAGGTAGCGGCCTATCAGCTGCGCCGGGACCTGTTGATGATGGCCCTCGGCACCGTCGTGGGCCTGGAAGTACTCGAACCCCAGGGCGGCTTTTTCGTGTTCGTGCGTTGCGCCGGGTTGCTTGGTCGCTATCGCCCGGACGGTCAGCGCCTGAACGATGACGGCGATGTCGTCGCGTACTTGCTGGAGGAAGGCGTCGCCGGAGTAGCGGGCAGTGCCTACGGCCTGTCACCGTGGTTTCGCCTGTCCATCGCCACGGCGACCGACAGCGTGGCCGAGGCCGGCCGCCGTATCGCTGTCGCCTGCGGCAAGCTGCGGGGCGTCGAATGAGTCATTGGCTGGAGCTTTTTGTGCACTGGGCCGCCGGTATCGGCCTCAACTACAACTTCCTGCTGGATGCCTATCAGCGCGGCACCCTGGAGCAGGGCGCGCTGACCACCGTGCTGTTGTGCCTGTTCACCATCGTCGGCAGCCTGCTGGCCGGGATCAGCCTGGCAGCGCTGCTGACTTCCGGCAACCCGTGGCTGGCCAAACCGGCGCGGGTGTTTATCGAAGTCACCCGCAACACGCCGACCCTGGTGCAGCTGTACTGCGCATTCCTGGTGTTGAACATGCTGCTGACCCAGGCCGTCGGCGCGGCCAACCCGCTGACGCCGTTTGCCTGGGTGGTGATCGTGATTTCGCTGCACAAGGGCGCGTTCCACGCCGAAGCCCTGCGCGCCGGCATCGAAGCGGTGCCCGCCGTGACCCTGGAAGCCGCCAGCTCCCTGGCGTTCAGCAGTCGGCAATTGCTGTGGAATGTGCAGTTGCCGTTGGCCCTGCGCTTCGCGCTGCCGTCGCTGATCAACAACCTGATCGACCTGGTGAAAATGACCGCCGTGGCCTCGGCCATCGCCGTGGGCGACATCACTTACGCCTCGATCATGATCTGGACCCAGAGCGATAACGTGCTGGAGCTGATGATTCTGATCCTGAGCTTTTTCGGCTTGCTGAGTTTTACCGTCAATTGTGTGGGGCGCTGGCTGGAAGCGCGCCTGAGGATGCCCGGCTATGGCCATTGATTCATTCCCGGTGCTGTCGGCGTTGCTGCAATGGTCGCCGGCGCTGGTGACTGGTTTCGGCCAGAACATCCTGATCAGCCTGGTGGCGATTGGTCTTGGTTCGCTGCTGGGCCTGATGGTGGGCGCGTTGGCCCTGTCACCCCTGCGCCTGCTGCGGTTGCCCGCGCGGATCTGGGTGCAGGTTTTCCGCAATGCACCGTGGCTGGTGCTGATCTATTTCACCACCTACGTGTTCCCGTTCGAGATCCATATCGGCAGCAGCTACGTGTCGTTCCCGGACTGGGTCAAGGTGACGATTGGCCTGGCATTGCCGGCCAGCGCCAACGTGGCGGAGATCTTTCGCGGCGCCATCGGCTCGATCCCCAGCACCCAATGGGAAGCGGCGCGCTCGCTGGCATTTACCCGCGGCCAGATATTCAGCTCGATCATTCTGCCCCAGTGCTTCAAGCGCATGTTGCCGCCGTGGATGAACCTCTACGCGGTGGTCACTATGGGCACCGCCCTGGCGTCGCTGGTGGGCGTGCACGACGTGATCGATACCGCACAGATCGCCAGCAACACCGTGAACATGTCCGGCTTTACCGTGGTGATCTACCTCAGCCTGTTGGTCCTGTTCTTCGCCTACTGCTACCCGATTTCCCGTTTGACCCAACGCCTGGAGCGCCGTTATGCCTTCTATTGAACCCCTGGTCAGCCTGCGGGATTTGCAGCTGTCGTTCGGTGACAACCGGGTGCTCAAGGGCATCGACCTCGATGTGCATCGCGGCCAGGCGGTGTCGATCATCGGCCCGTCGGGCTCGGGCAAGTCGACCATCCTGCGTTGCATCACCGGCCTGTTGCAGCCTCAGCGCGGCACCATTCGCGTGGGCGAAACCCGGGTCGATACGCTGACCCAGGAAGCCCAGCGCATCGAGTTGCGCAAGCGTGTGGGTTTTGTATTCCAGCAATACAACCTGTTCCCGCATTTGTCCGTGCTGGAAAACCTGGTGATCGCCCCGCGCAAGGTGCTCGGTCGCAACCGTGCCGATGCCGAGAAAGATGCCCGGGCGCTGTTGGCCAAGGTGCGCATGGAGCACAAGGCCGATGCCTATCCGGGCCAATTGTCCGGCGGCCAACAGCAGCGGGTGGCGATTGCCCGGGCGTTGGCGATGCGCCCCGAGCTGATCCTGTTCGATGAAGTGACCTCGGCCCTGGACCCGGAAACCGTCGGTGAAGTACTGACGGTGATTCGCGAGCTGACCGAAGAAGGCATGACCTGCGTGCTGGTGACCCACGAAATGCGCTTTGCCGAAGAGATCAGCGACATCGTCTATTTCACCGAAAACGGCGTGATCGTCGAGCACGGCAGCGCCGAGCAGATCTTCCAGCGCCCCACCAGTGAACGGACCCAGGAATTCCTGCGCCATGCCTTGGGCGATCCCGGCCGTCGGCCGCCGATCGCCAATGATCCGTACCTGTTGACCAACCTGAGCCGCTACACCCTGTCCGTCTAACAAGAGGAACCTCGTCATGAGTACCGCAAACCGTGCCGCCGTTATCGAAGACTTCCTGCAGCAGATCCGCGTCATCAACCAGCGTGGCGTAGACCGCGCGGCCCTGGTGGAAATCGTCGGGCTGCTGGAAACCCTGGCCGAGCGCCGGGACCTGTTCAACTTCAGCGAATTCCCCGCGCCGGTGCCGGGGCAGGGCAGTACCGCGTTCCGCTATCGCCTGAACGACGACGGCGACACGCCCACCCTGTACCTGAACTCGTTGCTGCCGGGCAAAAGCACCCTCCCGCACAACCACGAAACCTGGGCGATCATCAGTGCCGTTGAAGGCCAGGAAATCAACTACGTGTATGGCCGCAACGATGAAGGGCGTGAGGAAGGCTTCACCACCCTGACCCTTGAGAAAGAAGTCGTCGTGCAGCCGGGCACCTCTATCTCGTTCCTCGGTGAAGACCTGCACGGGATTCGCGTTGAGGGTGAGCAGGCGACCTTGCATTTCCACCTGTACGGCTTGCCGCTGGAATCCCTCAATGGCCGTTACGGCGTTGAAGCAGACGGCCGGATCCTCAACTACAACGCCTCGCAGATGGCGCCTTCAATCCGGGCCTATTCCTGAGCACAACACACATCAACTGTGGGAGCGGGCTTGCTCGCGAATGCGGTGGGTCAGAAACGCATTCATTGGCTGACACACCCCATTCGCGAGCAAGCCCGCTCCCACAATTGGATCAGCGTTCATCCAGGGTTTTTTATGATTGATCTGTATTACTGGCCTACGGGCAACGGCCTGAAAGTCGGCATCCTGCTGGAAGAGCTGGAGGCGGAGTACCGCCTGATTCCGGTCAACATCCGCGAAGGCGCGCAGAAGCAGGAAAGCTTCCAGCGCATCAGTGCGAATGGGCGGATTCCGGCGATTGTCGACCACCGCCTTGAAGCACCCCTGAGCCTGTTCGAGTCCGGGGCGATCCTGAACTACCTGGCCGACCAGGCCGGGCGCTTCCTGCCGCCCGCCGGTACCGCCGAGCGCCAGAAGGTCCAGGAATGGCTGTTCTGGCAGGTAGGGCATATCACCCCGTACCTGAGCCAGTTGCAGCTGTTCAAGGAGAAGGCCCCGGAACCGATTCCCTTTGCCCTGGGCCTGCTGAACGCCGAAGCCACGCGCCTGTATCGGGTGCTGGAGCAGCGCCTGGCCGAGGTGCCGTATGTGGCGGGCGAATATTCGGTGGCCGACATGGCGATTTTCCCGTGGATCCAGCCCCTGCGCCAAGGCCAGGACCTGGCGGACTACCCGAACATCCAGGCCTGGCGTCTGCGCATCAAGGCGCGCCCGGCAGTCCAGCGGGCCTATGCCAAGGGCCGTGAAGTGGCCGCTGGCGAGCGTTCGCTGGCCTTGCAGTAACCCATCTATTTTTTGCGGGACTTCCATGAGCCAGACCATCACACCCGGGCAATTGCAACAATGGCTGTTTGACGGCCAGGAAATCGCCCTGTTCGACGTACGCGAGCACGGCCAATACGGCGAGGCCCACCTGTTTCACGGGGTGAACCTGCCCTATAGCCGCCTGGAACTGGAGGTGCAGCGCCTGGCACCGAATCCCCGGGTGCGCCTGGTGATCTACGACCAGGACGGCGGCGATGTGGCTGCGCGCACGGCACTGCGTTTGCAAGCGCTGGGCTACCGCCATGTGCATGTACTGGAAGGTGGTGCGAACGCTTGGCAGGCGGCGGGTTTGCAGTTGTTCGCCGGGGTGCATGTGCCGTCGAAAGCCTTTGGCGAATTGGTGGAAGAGGCCAGCCACACACCCCACGTCACCGCGCAGCAACTGGCGGACTGGCAGGCCACGGGCGAGCCGTTGGTGGTGCTGGACGGTCGGCCGTTCGATGAATACCGCAAGATGACCATTCCCGGTTCGATCTGCTGCCCCAATGGTGAGCTGGGTTACCGCGTGCACGACCTGGTGCCGGATGAAACCACGCCGATCGTGGTCAACTGCGCCGGGCGTACCCGCAGCATTATCGGCGCCCAGACGTTGATCAACCTCGGGGTGAAGAACCCGGTTTATGCCCTGGAAAACGGTACCCAGGGTTGGTACCTGGCGGACTTCAAGCTGGAGCATGGCAGCACTCGGCGTTATGCCGACCAGGTCTCGACGGATCTGGGCCGGCAGCGCGAAGCTGCCCGGCAGTTGGCGGAGCGGGCAGGGGTGGTCAGTGTCAAGGCGGAGCAGGTCCGGCAATGGGCGGCGGACCCGGCCCGTAGCCTGTTCCTGTGCGATGTGCGTACCGCTGAAGAATTTGCCGCCGGCAGTTTGCCGGGGGCGCAACACACGCCGGGCGGGCAATTGATCCAGTCCACCGACCTGTACATCGGCGTGCGTCAGGCACGGGTGGTGCTGCTGGACAGTGATGGTGTGCGTGCGCCGATTGTCGCCAGTTGGCTGCGGCAGTTGGGGCATGAGGCGTATGTGCTGGAGGGTGGCGTCCACAGTGGATTGGCGCTGGAGGTCAAGGAGGCCGTGCCCTTTGACGCGCTGCCGCTGATCTCGGTGCAGGCGCTGGCCGAGGCGCTGAAGGACGGCACCGTGGACCTGGTGGACCTGCGCCCGAGCACGATCCATCGCAAGGGCCGGATTGTCGGTTCGCGCTGGTCGATTCGTTCGCGGTTGACCGCGGGTGGGCGTCCACTGGTGCTGCTGGCTGATGATCCGGCACTGGCCGCTTTTGCTGCGTTGGGCTTGGGCGGCGATGTGCGTTTGCTCGACGGCGGCTATTCCGCGTGGGTTGCGGCCGGTTTGCCGGTGATCGAGGATGCGCAAACGCCTCCGGACAACCAGTGCATCGACTTCCTGTTCTTCACCCACGACCGTCACAGCGGCAACAAGGACGCTGCCCGCCAATATCTCGCCTGGGAAATTGGCCTGTTGGCACAGATGAGCGAAGCGGAAATCGCCAGTCTCAAGCCGTTGTTGCCCGCGTCACGCGTGCGTACCCGGCTGATTCACGCGGCGCGTACCGAAGGCGGCAATGGTGGTCGGGCGGTGAACGTACCGATCACCCGCCTGAGCACCGTGCTGTTCGACAACCTGGCCCAGATGCGTGACGCGCGCTCCCGACGCGACAGTGAGCGGGTCCTGAGTTACGGCGCACGCGGCAATCCCACCGCTTTTGCCCTTGAAGACCTGGTCACCGAACTTGAGGGTGGCTATCGCACACGGCTGTATGGCACCGGGCTCGCCGCCGCGGCGCAGACGTTCCTGGCCTACCTGCGGCCCGGCGACCATGTGTTGATCACCGACGCCGTCTATTCGCCGGTGCGCAAACTGGCCCGGGAGTTCCTCCAGCCATTCGGCATCGAAGTCAGCTATTTCGCCCCGGACGGCAGCGGCCTGGAAGCGCAACTGCAGGCCAACACCAAAATGGTCTACGCCGAAGTGCCGGGTTCGCTGCTGTATGAGCTGTGTGACCTGCCCGCGCTAGCCGCACTGTGCAAGCCGCGGGGCATTCTGTTGGCGGTGGACAACACCTGGGGCTCGGCGTACCTGTACCGACCGCTGGCGCTGGGTGCCGACATCTCGATCATGGCCTTGACCAAGTACCTTGGCGGCCACAGTGACGTGATGATGGGCAGCGTCTGCACCACCGAAGCGGCATGGCCGGCCCTGGCGAAAATGAGCGATACCTTTGGCAATGCGGTGAGTGCCGACGATGCCTACCTGATCCTGCGTGGCGCACGCACCCTGGCTTCCCGGCTGGACGTGCACGAGCGCCAGGCGTTGAAGATTGCCCAGTGGTTGCAGGGGCAGCAGCAGGTCAGGCGGGTGTTTCATCCGGCACTGGCGGAGCATCCTGGCCACGCGCTGTGGAAGCGTGACTTCAGCGGGAGCAACGGTTTGCTGTCCTTCGAACTCGACCGCGCGGATGCCGGCTACGTCGAACGGTTTATCGACGGCCTGCAGCTGTTTGGCCTGGGCGCATCCTGGGGCGGCTTTGAAAGCCTGGTGACCCTGGCCGATACACAGGATCGCCAGAGCGCCGCCGACCGTGGATTGAACCCGGTGGTGCGCCTGCATGTGGGGCTGGAGGATGTGGAGGCGTTGATCGAGGATCTGCAGCGCGGGTTCGTGGCGGCGGGGCGTTGAGCCTCGCACCATGACAATTTGCGTCCGCCCATAGGTGCCCATCGAACTTTGTGTTTAACTTCGGCACCTGAAATTCGTTTCACTACCACCACTAGAAGGATTCCGTTCATGGCTCAAGTTACCCTCCGAGGCAACCCTGTCCAGGTCGAAGGCGATTTGCCGAAAGTCGGCGCCAAGGCGCCAGACTTCACCCTGACTGCCGGCGACCTGTCTGACGCGACCCTGGCGACTTTCGCCGGCAAGCGCAAAGTGCTGAACATTTTCCCAAGCGTTGATACCCCGACCTGCGCCACTTCGGTTCGCAAGTTCAACGCCCAGGTCAACGACGTGAACAACACCGTAGTGTTGTGCATTTCCACCGACCTGCCATTTGCCCAGGCGCGTTTCTGCGGTGCCGAAGGCCTGGAAAACGTGAAGAACCTGTCGGACTTCCGTGAGGCAGCCTTTGCTGTCGACTACGGTGTTGCGATTGCTGATGGCCCGCTCAAAGGCCTGACCGCCCGTGCCGTCGTGGTACTGGACGAGAACGACAACGTACTGCACAGCGAACTGGTCAGCGAAATCGGCCAAGAGCCGAACTACGAGGCAGCCCTGGCTGTTTTGAAGTAACTGTTACTACGCATTACTGTCGTTTTGCAGTAACACGCGTGATGCAGTATTACGGCCTGGCCTAGTCCAGGCCGTTTTTATTTGTGCTTCAGAGGCTTAGCCAGATAGCGAATGGACTAAGCACAGAAGTTAAAAGTTGTAATCCAAGGTAAATAGCCGGTAAAGGCGCTTTTCTTAACGCGCCCCAGTGCTTATCTTTCAGCCTCCCGAAGAAGAAGCTCTCGCACCCAATGGTTGATCACTCCATGCAATCCACCCCTCGTCACTCCCGCCGCTGGCTGTTCGGCCTTCTCGTGCTGCTGGTCATTGCCGGCCTGTGCTGGAAGTTCTGGCCTGGCACCAGCCACAAGGACAGCGCCGAGAAGAAGCCTGCCGGGCATGCCGGCAAGTCGGGGATGATGCGCCCGGGCTTTGGGGGTTCTACTGGCCCGGTGCCGGTGCGTGTGGCGCCGGCGGTGCTGGGCGAATTCCCGGTGTACTACAAGGCGCTGGGTACGGTGACGGCACTCAACACCATCAATGTGCGCAGCCGGGTTGGCGGAGAGCTGGTCAAGATCGCCTTTGAAGAGGGGCAGATGGTCAAGGCCGGTGACCTGCTGGCGGAAATCGACCCGCGCAGTTACCAGAATGCCTTGCTCCAGGCCCAGGGCACGTTGCTGCAGAACCAGGCCCAGCTGAAAAACGCCCAGGTCGACGTGCAGCGTTATCGCGACCTGTATGCCCAGGACAGTATCGCCAAGCAGACCCTGGACACCGCCGAAGCGCTGGTGTTGCAGTACCAGGGCACGGTCAAGACCAACCAGGGCGCGGTGGATGACGCCAAGCTCAACCTCGAATTCACCAAGATCCGCGCCCCGATTACCGGGCGTGTCGGCCTGCGCCAGGTGGACGTGGGCAACCTCGTCGCCGCCAACGACACCACCTTCCTGGCGGTGATCACCCAGACCCAACCCATCAGCGTGGTCTTCACGTTGCCGGAAAACACCCTGGAAACCGTGCTGGCGCGTTATCACGCCGGCAACAAGCTGCCGGTGGAAGCCTGGGACCGTGGCGATGTCGCGGTGAAAGCCACGGGCGTGCTGCAGAGCCTCGATAACCAGATCGACGTCACCACCGGCACCCTGAAATTCAAGGCGCGGTTCGATAACAAGGACCAGGCGCTGTTCCCCAACCAGTTCGTGAACGTGCACTTGCTGGCCGACACCCTGCACAACGTGGTGCTGGCGCCGTCGGCAGCGATTCAGTTCGGCAATACCGGCACCTTCGTCTACGTGCTCGATGGCGACAAGAAGGTCAAGGTGCGTCCGCTGGTGATCGGTGATTCCGACGGCGACAACACCGTGGTCAAGCAAGGCCTGGCCGCCGGCGACCGTGTGGTGCTGGAAGGCACCGACCGCCTGAAGGACGGCAGTGACATTGAAGTGGTCAACGACAGCACTGAAGTGCCGACCACGCCGACCGAACACCTCCAGGGTCAACCGGCAGCCAAGACGCAACAAGGCCCGGCTGATGCCGCCAAGGCGCAAAAGGGCGGCGCATGAACCTCTCGCGGCTGTTCATCCTTCGCCCGGTAGCCACTACCCTGAGCATGCTGGCCATTGTCCTGGCCGGCGTGATCGCTTATCGCCTGCTGCCGGTCTCGGCCTTGCCCCAGGTGGATTACCCGACCATCCGGGTGATGACCCTGTACCCCGGCGCCAGTCCGGACGTAATGACCAGCGCGGTCACGGCGCCCCTTGAGCGTCAGTTCGGGCAGATGCCCGGCCTGACCCAGATGGCGTCCACCAGCTCCGGCGGCGCCTCGGTGCTGACCCTGCGTTTCAACCTCGACATCAACATGGATGTCGCCGAGCAACAGGTGCAGGCCGCGATCAACGCCGCCACCAACCTGCTGCCCAAGGATCTGCCGGCGCCGCCGGTGTACAACAAGGTCAACCCGGCGGATACCCCGGTGCTGACCCTGGCCATCACCTCCAAGACCATGTTGCTGCCCAAGCTCAATGACCTGGTCGACACGCGCATGGCGCAGAAGATCGCGCAGATCAGCGGCGTCGGCATGGTCAGCATCGCCGGCGGCCAGCGCCAGGCGGTGCGGATCAAGGTCAACCCCGAGGCACTGGCGGCCAACGGCCTGAACCTGTCGGATGTGCGCACCCTGATCGCCGCCTCCAACGTCAACCAGCCCAAGGGTAACTTTGACGGCCCCACGCGGGTGTCGATGCTCGACGCCAACGACCAGTTGGTCTCGCCCAAGGAATACGCCGAACTGATCCTCGCCTACAACAACGGCGCGCCGTTGCGGCTCAAGGATGTGGCGCAGATCGTCGACGGCGCCGAGAACGAACGCCTCGCGGCCTGGGCCAACGAAAACCAGGCGGTCCTGCTGAACATCCAGCGCCAGCCCGGGGCCAACGTCATCGAGGTGGTGGACCGGATCAAGGCGCTGTTGCCAAGCATCACCGACAACCTGCCGGCGGGCCTGGACGTGACGGTGCTTACCGACCGTACCCAGACCATCCGGGCCTCGGTCAAGGATGTACAACACGAATTGCTGATCGCCATTGCCCTGGTGGTGATGGTGACGTTCCTGTTCCTGCGCCGCTTCAGCGCGACCATTATTCCGTCCATCGCCGTGCCGCTGTCCCTGGTGGGCACCTTCGGCGTGATGTACCTCGCCGGTTTCTCCATCAACAACCTGACGCTGATGGCGCTGACCATCGCCACCGGTTTCGTGGTGGACGACGCCATCGTGATGCTGGAGAACATTTCCCGCTACATCGAGGAAGGCGATACACCGCTCAATGCGGCGCTCAAGGGCGCCAAGCAGATCGGCTTCACCCTGATTTCCCTGACCCTGTCGCTGATCGCGGTATTGATCCCGCTGCTGTTCATGGCGGACGTGGTGGGGCGCTTGTTCCGTGAATTCGCGATCACCCTGGCGGTGGCGATCCTGATTTCCCTGGTGGTGTCCCTGACCCTGACGCCGATGATGTGCGCGCGGTTGCTCAAGCGTGAGCCGAAAGAGGAAGAGCAGGGCCGTTTCTACAAGGCCAGCGGCGCCTGGATCGACTGGCTGATCGAGGCCTACGGGCGCAAGTTGCAGTGGGTGCTCAAGCATCAGCCGCTGACCCTGCTGGTGGCCATCGCCACCCTGGGCCTGACCGTGGTGTTGTACATGGTGGTGCCCAAGGGCTTCTTCCCGGTGCAGGACACCGGCGTGATCCAGGGCATTTCCGAAGCGCCACAGTCGATTTCCTTTGCGGCGATGAGCCAGCGCCAGCAGGAACTGGCGAAGATCATCCTCGAAGACCCGGCGGTGGAGAGCCTGTCGTCCTATATCGGGGTAGACGGTGATAACGCCACCCTCAACAGTGGGCGCCTGCTGATCAACCTCAAGCCCCACGGCGAACGGGACCTGAGCGCGGCACAGATCATCACGCGCCTGCAGCCGCAACTGGACAAGCTGGTGGGGATTCGCCTGTTCATGCAGCCGGTGCAGGACCTGACCATCGAAGACCGCGTCAGCCGTACCCAGTACCAGTTCAGCATGTCCTCGCCGGACGCCGAGCTGCTGGCCTTGTGGAGTGAAAAGCTGGTACACGCCCTCAGCCAGTTGCCGGAACTCTCCGACGTCGCCAGCGACCTGCAGGACAAGGGCTTGCAGGTGTACCTGGTGATCGACCGTGACGCCGCATCGCGCCTTGGTGTGTCGGTGTCGACCATCACCGACGCGCTGTACGACGCGTTCGGCCAGCGGCAGATATCCACCATCTACACCCAGGCCAGCCAGTACCGCGTGGTATTGCAGGCCCAGTCCGGTGAAACCCTCGGCCCGGACGCCCTGAACCAGATCCATGTGAAAACCACCGACGGCGGCCAGGTGCGGCTGTCGAGCCTGGCCCATGTGGAACAGCGCCAGGCCCAGTTGGCAATCGCGCATATCGGTCAGTTCCCGGCGGTGATGATGTCGTTCAACCTGGCCCCCGGCGTGGCGCTGGGCAAGGGCGTCGAACTGATCAACCAGACCCAGAAAGACATCGGCATGCCGGTGGGCGTGCAGACCCAGTTCCAGGGCGCGGCCCAGGCATTCGAGGCTTCGCTGTCGAGTACCTTGCTGCTGATCCTGGCGGCGGTGGTGACCATGTACATCGTGCTCGGGGTGCTCTACGAGAGCTACATCCACCCGATCACCATCCTCTCCACCCTGCCGTCGGCAGCGGTGGGCGCCTTGCTGGCCTTGCTGCTCAGTGGCAACGACCTGGGGATGATCGCGATCATCGGCATCATCCTGCTGATCGGCATCGTGAAGAAGAACGCGATCATGATGATCGACTTTGCCCTCGACGCTGAGCGCAACCAGGGCCTGGACCCGCAAACCGCGATCTACCAGGCGGCGCTGTTGCGCTTCCGGCCGATCCTGATGACCACCCTGGCGGCGCTGTTCGGTGCCGTGCCGTTGATGCTCGCCACCGGCTCCGGCGCCGAGTTGCGCCAGCCGCTGGGCCTGGTGATGGTGGGCGGGTTGCTGGTGAGCCAGGTGTTGACCCTGTTTACCACCCCGGTGATCTACCTGTATTTCGACCGCCTCGGCCGTCGCTGGCGCAAAGAGCCGGTGCGCCTGGAGCCGGTTGAGTCATGAACCTGTCCGGACCTTTCATTCGCCGGCCGGTAGCCACCATGCTGCTGAGCCTGGCGATCATGCTGCTGGGCGGCGTCAGCTTCAACCTGTTGCCGGTGTCGCCATTGCCGCAGATCGATTTCCCGGTGATCGTGGTGTCGGCCAGCTTGCCGGGGGCCAGCCCCGAGGTGATGGCGTCTACGGTGGCCACGCCGCTGGAGCGCTCCTTCGGCGCGATTGCCGGCATTACCACCATGAGCAGTTCGTCGAGCCAGGGTTCGACCCGGGTGATCCTGGCGTTCGACTCCAATCGCGACATCAACGGCGCGGCGCGGGAAGTGCAGGCGGCGATCAACGCCTCGCGTAACCTGCTGCCCAGTGGCATGCGCAGCATGCCCACCTACAAGAAGATCAACCCGTCCCAGGCGCCCATCATGGTGCTGTCCCTGACCTCGGACGTGTTGCCCAAGGGCCAGCTGTACGACCTGGCCTCGACCATTCTGTCCCAGAGCCTGTCCCAGGTGCCGGGCGTGGGTGAAGTGCAGATCGGCGGCAGCTCGTTGCCCGCCGTGCGTATCGAACTGGAACCCAAGGCCCTCGACCAGTACGGCGTGGCCCTGGACGATGTGCGGAATACCATCGCCAATGCCAACGTGCGCCGGCCCAAGGGTTCGCTGGAGGACAGCCAGCGCAACTGGCAGATCCAGGCCAACGACCAGCTGGAAAAGGCCAAGGACTATGAACCGCTGCTGATCCGCTACCAGAATGGCGCGGCCTTGCGCCTGGGGGATGTGGCGAAGATCAGCGACGGCGTCGAGGACCGCTACAACAGCGGCTTCTTCAACAATGACTCGGCGGTGCTGCTGGTGATCAACCGCCAGTCCGGCGCCAACATCATCGAGACGGTGAAGCAGATCAAGGCACAACTGCCGGCCTTGCAGGCGGTGTTGCCGTCCAGCGTCAAGCTGAACCTGGCCATGGACCGTTCGCCGGTGATCACCGCCACCTTGCACGAAGCCGAGATGACCCTGCTGATTGCCGTGGCCCTGGTGATCCTGGTGGTGTACCTGTTCCTCGGCAACTTCCGCGCCTCGCTGATTCCCACCCTGGCGGTGCCGGTGTCGCTGGTGGGCACGTTTGCAGTGATGTACCTGTTCGGCTTTTCCCTGAACAACCTGTCGCTGATGGCGCTGATCCTCGCCACCGGCCTGGTGGTGGACGATGCCATCGTGGTGCTGGAGAACATTTCCCGGCACATCGACGAGGGTGTGCCGCCGATGAAGGCGGCGTACCTGGGGGCCCAGGAAGTCGGCTTCACCTTGCTGTCGATGAACGTCTCGCTGGTGGCGGTGTTCCTCTCGATCCTGTTCATGGGCGGTATCGTTACCAGCCTGTTCCGCGAGTTTTCCATCACCCTCGCAGCGGCGATCATCGTCTCGCTGGTGGTGTCGCTGACCCTGACCCCGATGCTCTGCGCCCGCTGGCTCAAGCCCCATGTCAAAGGCCAGGAAACAGGCTTGCAGCGCTGGAGCCAGAAGATCAACGACCGCATGGTGGCAGGCTACGCCCGCAGCCTGGACTGGGTGCTGCGCCACAAGCGCCTGACGCTGCTCAGCCTGTTGGTGACCATCGGAGTCAACGTCGCGCTGTATGTGGTGGTGCCGAAAACCTTCATGCCCCAGCAGGACACCGGGCAACTGATCGGCTTTGTGCGTGGCGACGACGGGCTGTCATTCAGTGTGATGCAGCCGAAGATGGAAATCTTCCGCAAGGCCGTCCTGCAGGACCCCGCGGTGTTGAGCGTGGCAGGCTTTATTGGCGGCAACAGCGGCACCAACAACGCGGTGATGCTGGTGCGGCTCAAGCCCATCAGCGAACGCAAGATTTCTGCCCAGGCGGTGATCGAGCGCATGCGCAAGAATGTGCCACTGGTGCCCGGCGGGCGCCTGATGCTGATGGCTGACCAGGACCTGCAATTCGGCGGCGGCCGCGACCAGACCACCTCGCAGTATTCCTACATCCTGCAAAGCGGTGACCTGGCGGCCTTGCGCCTGTGGTACCCGAAAGTGGTTGCCGCGTTGCGTGAGCTGCCGGAGCTGACCGCCATCGATGCCCGTGAAGGGCGCGGCGCGGCCCAGGTGACGTTGATTGTCGACCGCGACCAGGCCAAGCGCCTGGGCATTGACATGGACATGGTCACTGCCGTGCTCAACAACGCCTACAGTCAGCGGCAGATTTCCACCATCTACGACAGCCTCAACCAGTACCAGGTGGTGATGGAGGTCAATCCGAAGTACGCCCAGGACCCGATCACCCTCAATCAGATGCAGGTGATCACGTCCACCGGTGCGCGCGTGCCGCTGTCGGCCATCGCTCACTATGAGAACAGCCTGGCGGACGACCGGGTCAGCCATGAAGGCCAGTTCGCCTCGGAAAACATTGCGTTTGATATGTCGCCCGGCGTCACGGTGGAGCAGGGCACGGCCGCCATTGAGCGGGCGATTGCCAAGGTCGGCCTGCCGGAAGAGGTGATCGCGAAGATGGCCGGTACGGCCGACGCCTTCGCCGCCACCCAGAAAGGCCAACCGTTCATGATCCTCGGTGCACTGGTAGCGGTGTACCTGGTATTGGGGATTCTGTATGAGAGCTATATCCACCCGCTGACCATTCTGTCGACCTTGCCGTCGGCGGGGGTGGGCGCCTTGCTTTCGATTTACCTGCTGGGGGGCGAGTTCAGCCTGATCTCGCTGCTGGGGCTGTTCCTGCTGATCGGGGTAGTGAAGAAAAACGCGATCCTGATGATCGACCTTGCGCTGCAACTGGAACGCAAGCACGGCATGAGCCCGCTGGAATCGATCCGCGCCGCTTGCCTGGTGCGGCTGCGCCCGATCCTGATGACCACGCTGGCGGCGATTCTTGGCGCCGTGCCGCTGCTGCTCAGCACGGCCGAAGGCGCGGAAATGCGCCAGCCCCTGGGCCTGACGATTATCGGCGGGCTGGTGTTCAGCCAGATCCTGACCCTCTACACCACGCCTGTGGTTTACCTTTATCTCGACCGCCTGCGCCACCGTTTCAACGGTTGGCGCGGAGTGCGTACCGATGCTGCCCTGGACACTGCGCTATGACCGATTCAACGTTTCCCACCGTGCAACGTCTGGCGATGACTCGCGGCTCAAAGCTGCTGAGCCTGGCCCTGTGCGGCGTGATGCTCAGCGCCTGCGCCGTCGGCCCGGACTACAAACGCCCCGAATTGACCGAGCCTGCCCAGTACAAAGAGGCCCAGGGCTGGCGCCAGGCCGCGCCCAGCGACTCGCTGGCCCGGGGCGCCTGGTGGGAGCTGTACGGCGACAAACAACTGAATGAGCTGGTAGAAAAACTCAACAGCTCCAACCAGACCGTGGCCCAGGCCGAGGCGCGTTATCGCCAGGCCGCCTCGCAGGTGCGCAGTGCCCGTGGGGCGTTCTTCCCCACGGTTGACCTGAGTGCCTCGAAAAGCCGGGCCAGCCAGGGTACCGGCAGCAGTAATGCCAGCCTCAGCAGCTCCAGCAGCGGTATTCGCGACACCCTCAACACCCAGTTGGGCGTGAGCTGGGAAGCCGATATCTGGGGCAAACTGCGCCGGGGCCTGGAAGCCAATGAAGCCAGCGCCGAAGCCAGCGCGGCGGATCTTGCGGCGATGCGCCTGAGCCAGCAATCGGAACTGGTGCAGGATTACCTGCAACTGCGGGTCATGGACGAACAGACCCGTTTGCTGCAGGCCACGGTGGACACCTACCAGCGCTCCCTGCAGATGACCCAGAACCAATACCGCGCCGGTGTCTCGGGCAAGGACGCCATCGCCCAGGCCCAGACCCAGCTGAAAAGCACCCAGGCCAGCATGATCGACCTGATCTGGCAGCGGGCGCAACTGGAAAACGCAATTGCCGTGCTGATCGGTGTGCCGCCGGCCAACTTCAACCTGGCGGTGAGCAAGGACATTCCGGCGCTGCCGCAGATTCCGGTGAGCCTGCCGTCGCAACTGCTGGAGCGCCGCCCGGATATCGCTCAGGCGGAGCGCTCGGTGATCGCGGCCAACGCCAACATCGGCGTGGCCAAGACCGCCTACTACCCGGACCTGACCCTGAGCCTGGCCGGCGGCTACTCCAGCAGCACCTACGCCGACTGGATCAGCCTGCCGAACCGCTTCTGGTCGGTGGGGCCGAAACTTGCCATGACCCTGTTCGACGGGGGCCAGCGTTCGGCCGAAGTTGACCGCGCCGAGGCGTCCTACGATGAAACCGTGGCCAAGTACCGCCAGACCGTACTCGATGGGTTCCGTGAGGTGGAAAACTACATGGTCCAGCTCAAGGTCCTGGAAGACGAGGCGGTCGTGAGTAACGAGGCCCTCGAAGCGGCCCGGGAATCCCTGCGCCTGACCCAGAACCAGTACAAGGCCGGGTTGATCGCCTATCTCGATGTGGTCACCGTGCAAGCCACCGCCCTGAGCAACGAGCGTACGGTGCTGACCCTGCTGCAAACCCGGCTGGTTGCCAGTGTGCAACTGATCGCTGCACTGGGCGGTGGCTGGGATGGCCAAATGCAGCTGAGCGACAAGAAGTAAACACCGCTCTGGCTGGTGTACGGGCTTGTGTGGGAGCGGGCTTGCTCGCGAAAACGGTGGGGCAGTCAACTGTGTATGAACTGACCCGCCGCTTTCGCGAGCAAGCCCGCTCCCACAAGGGTTCTGCGGTGTTTTTGAGCCAGCGGATTGGCGTCAAATTTTGAATGATGGCTATACGACAATATTTCAGGTGTACAAGATTTATTCTCGCTACAATCCCTGACTTTTCAGCCCGGCACGGATGCCGTTCGGCCCATAGGTCACGAGAAGTCCCATGCTCACCGGTAGTTATTCCCCCGCCCTGGTCCTGATTTCCCTGTTCGTCGCGATCCTCGCATCCTATACGGCGTTGGACCTGACCGGCCGCATCGCCACTGCCAGGGGCCGCGCGGTGTACCTGTGGATGGGCGGCGGCGCGCTGGCGATGGGCGTGGGCATCTGGTCGATGCACTTTATCGGCATGCTCGCCTTCCGCCTGCCCATCAGCCTCGGCTATGACGTCGGCATCACGGCGCTGTCGTTGTTGATCGCGATCCTGTCCAGCGGGTTTGCCTTGTGGCTGGTGAGCCAGCCGCGTTTGCCGGCGTGGCAACTGGCATTTGGCGCATTGATCATGGGCGCCGGCATCAGCGCCATGCACTACACCGGCATGGCCGCCATGCGCATGACCCCCGGCATCGACTACGACCCCACGCTGTTCACCGCCTCGTTGCTGATTGCCGTGGGTGCGTCGGCGGCGGCGTTGTGGATTGCCTTCAACCTGCGGCGCAACACGCCGTATGTGCGGTTGGCCCGAGGCGGGGCGGCGATGGTGATGGGCGTGGCGATTGTCGGCATGCACTACACCGGCATGGCCGCCGCGCGTTTCGCCGATGGCAGCTTCTGCGGCGCGGCCCTGGACGGCTTGAGTGGCAAGGGCCTGGATAACCTGGTGCTGGTCACCACCCTGGCAGTGTTGATCATCGCGCTGCTGACCTCCCTGGCCGACGCCCGCCTGGAAGCCCGCACCGCGGTGTTGGCCGACTCCCTGACCCAGGCCAACCAGGAACTCACCCACCTGGCCCTGCACGACATGCTCACCGGCTTGCCCAACCGCACCCTGCTCGCCGACCGGATCCAGCAGGCGATACAGCGGGTGAACGAAGAGGGCGGCTGCTTCGCGCTGATGTTTATCGACCTGGACGGCTTCAAGCCGGTGAATGACGCTTTTGGTCACCACATGGGCGACCAGCTGTTGCAGCAAGTCGGCCTGCGCCTGCGCGAAGACTTGCGCAGCCAGGACACCCTGGCCCGCATCGGCGGTGACGAGTTTGTATTGCTGGTGCAATTGGGCCAGCCCGACGATGCGTTGCGCCTGGCCGAGCGCCAGGTGGGCATGATCAACCAGGCCTTCCACGTCGCCGAGCATGAGCTGAAAATCTCCGCCAGCATCGGCATCGCACTGTTCCCCGGCAACGGCGCCACGCCCCAGGAACTGCTGATGAACGCCGACGCGGCGATGTATCACGCCAAGGGCATGGGCAAGAACGGCTACAGCTTTTTCGACGTGTCGATGAACACCAATGCGCGCAAGCAACTGCAACTGCTGCAGGACTTGCGCAATGCCGTGGAGCACGAGCAGTTCCGGCTTTATTACCAGCCCAAGTTCGACGCCATCAGCGGCCGCCCGGTCGGTGCCGAGGCGCTGCTGCGCTGGGAACACCCGCAACAAGGCCTGTTGTTGCCGGACAAGTTTATCGAGCTGGCGGAAAAGACCGGGCTGATCATCCCCATCGGCGAATGGGTACTCAACGAAGCCTGCCGCCAGATGCAGGTGTGGTATGCCCAGGGCTATCACGACTGGCGCATTGCCGTGAACCTGTCGGCGTTGCAGTTCTGCCACGCCGGGCTGGTCAAGAGTGTCGCCGCTGCCCTGGAACGCCACCGCTTGCCAGCCAACAGCCTGACCCTGGAAATCACCGAAACCACCGCCATGAGCGATGCCGACGCGAGCATGACGGTGTTGCAGAAGCTTTCGGACATGGGCGTCGACCTGTCCATCGACGACTTCGGTACCGGCTATTCGAGCCTGATGTACCTCAAGCGTCTGCCGGCCAATGAGCTGAAGATCGACCGGGGCTTCGTGCGTGACCTGGAGCACGACAGCGACGACGCCGCTATCGTCTCGGCAATCGTTGCCCTCGGTCAGGCCCTGGGCCTGCGTATTGTGGCCGAGGGTGTAGAGACCGACTCACAGCAGAGCTTCCTCACCCGGCTGGGCTGCGATTCGCTTCAGGGGTATCTGCTGGGGCATCCGTTACCGGCCGAGGGTTTCATGGCCGACATCCAGCGCGCCGAGCAGGTGGTGAGTGTGCATTCGGTGATGTGAGCCCATGCAAAACCTGCAGGGCGCAGGTAGTATTGGATCCATCAGCTCACGTTGAACCAGGAGACCTTACACATGGACAAAGTCGTCGTCATCACCGGTGGCAGTCGTGGGATCGGCGCCGCCACGGCGCTGCTGGCCGCCGCCCAGGGCTATCGCATCTGTATCAATTACCAGGCCGATGAAGACGCCGCCCACCGCGTACTTGAGCAAGTGCGTGCCCTCGGCGCCCAGGCGATTGCCGTGCGGGCTGATGTCAGCATTGAAGACGAAGTGATTGGCCTGTTCCACCGGGTCGATACCGAACTGGGCCGGGTGACGGCACTGGTCAACAACGCAGGTACCGTCGGGCACAAGTCGCGGGTCGATGAGATGTCCGAGTTCCGCATCCTGAAGACCCTCAGGACCAATGTGTTGGGGCCGATCCTGTGTGCCAAGCATGCGCTGCTGCGCATGTCGCCCAAGCATGGCGGGCAGGGCGGCAGCATCGTCAACGTTTCATCGGCCGCCGCGCGGTTGGGCTCGCCGGGGGAATATGTGGATTACGCCGCGTCCAAGGGCGCGCTGGATACCTTCACTCTCGGGCTCTCCAAGGAAGTGGCGGGCGAGGGGATCCGGGTCAATGGCGTGCGTCCCGGGCTTATTTTCACCGACTTCCACGCCCTGAGCGGCGACCCGGATCGGGTCAGCAAGCTTGAGCCGGGCATCCCCATGGCCCGTGGCGGGCGTGCAGAGGAAGTCGCGGAAGGGATTATCTGGCTGCTCTCGGACAAGGCGTCCTATGCGACGGGAACCTTTCTTGACCTGGCGGGCGGTCGTTAGTTTTGTACCGCCTGTGGTGAGGGGCACGCCGCTCGCCACAGCCCAGGTATCAGGCGCCGCGCAGCGCTTCATAGCCCCTGAGGGAAAACGCCTTGAGCAGGCTGGCCTCCGAGTCTGGATGAATGGCGTAGCCGTGATTCGAAAAACCGTCCAGGACACCGTTGCGGCTATGGCTGGCGCTTAATTTGAGATCGTCCACGTTGTCGATAAATCGCAGTACCTTATCCAGGTTGTAGGTGGCGTCGGCGCGAGAGTCCGGGTCTTGGTTGGCCGCGCTCCAGTCACCCACCTGGCGCTTCAGGTCATCGCTCACTTCGTAGTGGTCGCGGTTATCCAGGAAGTTCTTCAGCACAGGGCTTTGTTCGGTAATCTGGTTACTTGATCGATGATCTCCCGCGGGGCGCCCGGTAGCGCCTGTCATTTCGCGCACCTGTTGCTGCTCTGCGGCACGCATATAGTGGGGAGGAACGGGAAGGGGTCGCAGGCCGGCAGCTGAAGAAATAGTCATAAGGCATCTCTGATGTGAACCAAGTGAATGCGCTCTTTCTATCGTAAGAAATAGCGCACTCCTGTGTGGTTCTTAGCCCGGCTACGGTTCCCATCCGTAGGTTAAAACGACCGCACAATCTTCCCCAGCGTCTCCATCGCCTTCTCACACGACTCATCCCACGGGCTGCCGTAGTTCAAGCGAATGCAGTTCCTGAAGCGCTGTGTCGGCGAGAAGATCGGTCCCGGTGCGATGCTGATGCCCTGGGCCAGCGCCATCTGGAACAACTTCAACGAGTCGGTCTGCTCCGGCAATTCCAGCCACAGGAAGTACCCGCCGGCAGGCTGGCTGACCCGTGTCTGCGCCGGGAAATAGCGCGCGATGGCGGCGAGCATGGCGCTTTGCTGTTCTTCCAGCGCGTAACGCAATTTACGCAGATGCCGGTCGTACCCGCCGTGTTGCAGGTAATCGGCAATCGCCGCCTGGGCGGGCATCGAGGCACACAGCGACGTCATCAATTTCAGCCGCTCGATCTTCTGCGCATAACGTCCGGCGGCGACCCAGCCGATGCGGTAGCCCGGAGCCAGGCTCTTGGCGAACGAGCCGCAATGCATCACCAGGCCTTCGGTGTCGAACGCCTTCGCCGGTTTGGGCGCCTGTTGACCGTAGTACAACTCGGCGTACACGTCGTCTTCGATCAGCGGCACCTGGTGGCTGCGCAGTAACTCCACCAGTTCCTGTTTCCGGGCCTCGGGCATGGTTGCGCCCATCGGGTTCTGGAAACTGGTCATGCACCAGCAGGCCTTGATCGGGTAGCGCTCCAGGCTTTGCGCCAGCACCTTGAGGTCGATGCCATCGCGTGGGTGTACGGGGATTTCCACCGCCTTGAGTTTCAGGCGCTCGAGGATTTGCAGGCTGGCGTAGAACGCCGGTGCTTCGATGGCCACCAGGTCGCCCGGCTCGGTCACGGCTTGCAGGCACAGGTTCAGTGCTTCAAGGGCGCCGTTGGTGATCAACAGTTCTTCCATGGGCAGCATCAGCCCGCCCACCATGTAGCGCAAGGCAATTTGCCGGCGCAGTTGCGGGTTGCCCGGCGACATGTCGGTGACCACCATGCGCGGGTCCATTTCCCGGCTGGCGCTGGCCAGGGAACGGGCCAGGCGTTGCAGCGGGAACAGCGTCGGGCTGGGGAAGGCCGAGCCGAAGGGCACGGTTTGCGGGTCCTTGATGGAATCGAGCACCGAGAACACCAATTCGCTGACGTCCACCTCGGTGGACTCGTGCACATGGGCACTCACCACCGGCTCGGAAAACGGGCTGGGCGCATGGGTGTTGACGAAGTACCCGGAGCGCGGCCGGGCGCGGATCAGCCCGCGTCGCTCCAGCAGGTAGTACGCCTGGAACACCGTGGACGGGCTGACACCGTAGGTCTGGCTGGCATAACGCACCGAAGGCACGCGCTGGCCGGGCCCGAGCACGCCGGAGCGGATCAGTTCTGCGATGTCGTCGGCGAATTTTTCGTAGCGTTTCATTGGGGCTCAGTGCTTTGAACAGATTTTGCTGATTGAACACAGATCAAACGGTGGGAGCGGGCTTGCTCGCGAAAGCAATCTTTCAGTTGATGTATCCATTGACTGGCACACCGCTTTCGCGAGCAAGCCCGCTCCCACATTTTGATCTCCAGTGTTGCTGAAAGCTTGGGCTCAGCGATTCAATGGCGCCACAAACCGGCTGTCCGCCGCGCTGTAAATCCACGGCTCATCCACGTCCGAGACCTTGAAGCGGATCGTCTGCGAACTGCTGGCGGGCTTCTCTGCGGTCATCGCCACCGACACCGGCACATCGGTAATCTCACCTGGTGCCAGGCTGATCTCGGTCTTGCCCTGCAGCTGGAAGCCGTCGCCGTCCATCAGCTCCAGGCGGTAATCCTGGCGCTGCTGGGTCTTGTTGATGACCTTGAGGCTGTAGATGTTCTCGATCAAGCCGTCACTGTTCTCGCGGAACATCCCCCGGTCCTTGGTCACGTCCAGCGACACCATCGGGCGTTCCACCAGCGCCACCACCAGCGCGCCGATCATCACCAGCAGCACGGCACTGTAGCCGATCAGGCGTGGCCTGAGCAGATGGGTCTTGCCACCTTGCAACTGATGCTCCGAGGTGTAGCTGACCAGGCCGCGGGCATAGCCCATTTTATCCATGATCGAATCACAGGCATCGATACACGCGGCGCAGCCGATGCATTCCATTTGCAGGCCGTCACGGATGTCGATGCCGGTGGGGCATACCTGCACGCACAGCTGGCAGTCGATGCAATCACCCAGGCCGACGTCCGCCGGTTGCACGTCTCGTTTGCGCGGGCCACGGTTCTCGCCGCGGGCTACGTCGTAGGAAATGGTCAGGGTGTCCTTGTCGAACATCACACTCTGGAACCGCGCATACGGGCACATGTGCATGCACACCGCTTCCCGCAGCCAGCCGGCGTTGATGTAGGTGGCGCCGGTAAAGAACAGCACCCAGAACAGGCTTACGCCGCCCATCTGCCAGGTCAGCAGCTCCTCGGCCAGCGGCCGGATCGGCGTGAAGTAGCCGACAAATGTCAGCCCGGTCAGCACGCTGATCCCCAGCCACAGCGCGTGCTTGGCCGAGCGCCGCGCCAGCTTGTCCAGGCTCCAGGGCGCAGCTTGCAGCTTGATGCGTTGGTTTCGCTCGCCTTCAGTGACCTTTTCGCACCACATGAACAACCAGGTAAACGAGCTTTGCGGGCAGGTATAGCCACACCACACACGCCCCGCGAATACGGTGATGGCGAACAGGCCGAACGCGCAGATGATCAACAGCGCCGACAGCAGGATGAAATCCTGGGGCCAGAACGTGGCACCGAAGATGTGGAATTTGCTTTCAGCCAGGTCCCATAACACCGCCTGCCGTCCGCCCCAGTTCAGCCACACGGTGCCGAAAAATGCCAGGAACAGAAAGCCTGCGCCTGCCACGCGCAAGGTACGGAACAGGCCGGTAAAACTGCGGGTGTGAATCAGGTTGTCGCTGGATTTGGCCTTCATCTTCTTTGGATGTGCAGGCTCAAACACTTCTACGGTTCGGACGGGGATTCTATCGCTCATGGTCTTTCGCTCATCAGCCTCCATCAGGCAGATGAACTATGACCGGCGCTCTGTTTGCATAACAGACTCAGGTATGGCGATAAAAAGCGGATCAGATGGGCCGCCCGTGCATGCCTGCGACAATGTGCTGCACCCGGTGGTGCGCGGGGTGCAGCGCTTTTGAGGCGGGGCTGATCCAGGTCAATCAAATCACCGAATCACCGTCGGTAGCTTTCAAGTGCTTACGGCCGTCTTTGGCACCCGCTACGGTCAATGCGTCGGCTTCGGCTTCGGTGATATAGGTGCGGTCACCGTTCAGCTTCACGAACGACATGGATTTCTCGCTGTCGGTTTCGACCGTGACATGGGTGGCTTCCAGTTGTTTCTCGTGGCCGTCCACATCGACGGTGAAGAAACATTGCTGACCTTCGATACGTACGGGCATATCGATCTCCTTTTTGTGGGCTATTACTGATTAGGGTGGGATGCGCAGGCAATGGTTCTGCGCAACTGACTGACGGTCGATGCTGTCCATGTTCTATCGACCCCCAACAAGGAAACGTCCATGGACGCCTGGTGGCATGAAGTCTGGGTAACCCTGCAAGCGGAATTTGCCGATATCGGCGATGCCCGGCAACTCACGCAAATCACCGTTCGGCTGCTGATTGCCGCGATATTGGGCGGGATCCTGGGTTACGAGCGCGAACAGAAAGGCAAGGCCGCCGGGGTACGCACCCACATGCTCGTGGCCCTGGGCGCCGCGCTGTTCGTGTTGGTGCCGAGCATGTCCGGCTCCCAGGCAGACGCCATGAGCCGTGTGCTGCAGGGCGTGATAGCGGGTATCGGCTTTCTTGGTGCTGGCACCATCCTCAAGGGCAAGGAAGACGAAGAGGGTCAGCACGTCAAAGGGCTGACCACCGCCGCCGGCTTGTGGATGACCGCCGCCATTGGGGTGGCGGCGGGAATGGGGCGGGAATCCACGGCGGTACTCAGCACGTTGTTGGCTTTGGCGGTGTTCAGTGTGATGCCAAGAATCGTCAGGCTATTGGAAAAGAATTAGTCGCCGTATTTTTCATCAGGTCGCGCGTGAATGGGCTGACAGCGTAATATCGAGGCGTGTGCAACTTCACGCTCCTGCTGGACTGATCACTGTACCGGAATGGTGATTTGATCTTCTTTGTGATACGCGAATATGCGTTGGTCTTGAGCGAGCAAGTCAACACGAACCACCGGAAGCAGGCGCTGCGTATAGCCGTAATACTCGCGCTGAAGTTTCTTGGCCGCATCTCTTCCTGGCAAGTTGGCAGCGTTATAGAAGAAAGCCTGGAAGGGGACTTTATCAATCTCGGACACTGTCCAGGCTGAGGTGACGACTTCATTCCAATCTTCAATATAGTTTGCCGGCATCAGTTTTCTGACAGTGATGCTTAGAGAAAACTGCTGCACCGATCCACGAAACGCACACATAAAAAAATAAGCCGGTTTGACTTTGTTGAAGTGGGCCAGCCAGGTGGGGCCATCCACCACGCCTTGCTCATCGCAGTGCCGGCTCCATTCACGCTGGTAGCCTGGCAGCTCCCTGGAAGTTTCGCCGCATCCATCCGGGCGGTCACCTGTCGCACCATTGGTGGGAAAAGAGCAGCGCACGCTGATTGGGCCCGCTGCGGTGGAGGGCAATGCCGACATTATTACGCCAGCGTCCCGTGCAAACAGCTTCCTGATACCCAGGTCGGCTCGCAGGTAAGAGAATGCGGCGGCATTGCGCTCAAGCTCGCCGGGCGATGCTATGAGGCTGTCAGTGACGCGAATAAGCACCCCATTGCAGTGATACAGGGCCAGGCCATCGGCACACTGAGCAGCGGTGTCCTGGTAGCGGTTGTTTAATTTGCTTGCGATTTCCGTATCGAGCGGGCCGGAGGGTTCGGTGGTGCAGGCGGTCAAGGTGCAAAGGGAAAGCAGCAGGTAGGCGGCTGTTCTTTTCATGAGGTATCTCCGAGAGGTTTTATTGTTCTGTTGTTCGCGCGTCGCACACTTTGATCATGGGCGGCGTTCGTCTCGGCTGATACTGTCGGTTTTGACAGTTCTTTATAATTTTTTGTGAATGAAGGTGCAGCTTATAGATTCAAGTAAACGCGGAAGCCTGAAGCTTCCGCTTTTTACTTCCTGTGATCGGTCTCTTCAGACAATCACCGGCGGCATGGTCGTCGGTGGTTCCTCCACCGGTGGTGGCTGTGTGCCTGGCGGTTCCTGCTCGGGAACCGGGTCGGGTTCGGTCGGCGGTAATGTGGGCTTATCTATATTGGGATCAGGCGTTTCAGCCGGAATAGGGATATTCATCGGTATGGCCTCCTTTGTGCTTTGCTCTATCGGTGGACAATCGCGTGGTGGATTTGATTCCCCGCCCGATGGCGGGATATCCGCCTGAACTTTTCACTCGTCGGCATGCTCGGAACCTAGACGGCCCTGCTCAGGGAGAGTGGCGTCGTTTCAGAATTTGAATCAAGCACAGGAGCGTCCACTGGGCGTTAAGGGGAGATGCTCGATGACTGCTGAAACACTGACTCAAGACGATTCAACCTCCACATTACCGCTGTCCCAGGCACTGTTGCTGCCAAGGATCGCGATTGAAAGCACGACCCCGGTGATCGATGGCGGCGAGTTCGCCGTCAAGGCTGTGGTTGGCCAGCGCGTGCAGGTTGCCAGCAAGGTGTTCGCTGATGGCCACGACAAGCTTGCGGTGATGATCCGCTGGCGCCCGCGCAGTGAAGAAAGCTGGCACAGCGTGGTGATGACCGATGTCGGCAACAACGGCTGGGAAGGCGCATTCACCGTGACCGCCCAGGGCCCGCATGAGTATTGCATCGAAGCCTGGATCGACACGTTTGCCAGCTTTCGCTACGAACTGAGCAAGAAACACGAGGCCGGGGTGCCCGTCAGCCTGGAGTTGC
The DNA here is from genome assembly GCF_013386485.1 of Pseudomonas sp. P7758. Lineage (NCBI taxonomy): Bacteria > Pseudomonadati > Pseudomonadota > Gammaproteobacteria > Pseudomonadales > Pseudomonadaceae > Pseudomonas > Pseudomonas sp. P7758. Next base: position 62,125 of record NZ_JACARS010000073.1, read on the forward strand.
AGGAAGGCCGCAGCCAGGTCCTGCAAGCCGCCGAGCGCAGTGACAATGAGCTGCGTGACCGCTTGATGTTGCTGCACCACGAACTCTCCGGTTTGCTGGAAACCGAGCAGGTCGCGTTGTTCCTGCACGAAGACAGTGCACACCTGATGACCCAGGCCGATCACCGCGCCTATTTGAGCATCAGCCCGGTGCATCCGATTGATGTAGAGCGCGAGGCTGCGCAATTTGCCAGCTGGTACGAGTTGTTTCCCCGCTCGATCACCGACGATCCCGCGCGCCATGGCACATTCAACGATGTGCACTCACGGCTGTCGATGATCCACGACATGGGCTTTGACGTGCTGTACTTCCCGCCGATCCATCCGATCGGTCGCAGCCACCGCAAGGGCAAGAACAATTCCCTGACCGCCGGGCCGGACGACCCGGGCAGCCCGTATGCCATCGGCAGCGAAGAGGGCGGCCACGAGGCGATCCATTCGCAGTTGGGCACCCGTGAGGATTTCCGCAACCTGGTCAAGGCCGCCGCCGACCATGGCCTGGAAATAGCCCTGGATTTTGCCATCCAGTGCTCCCAGGACCACCCGTGGCTCAAACAGCATCCGGGCTGGTTCAACTGGCGGCCCGACGGCACGATCAAATACGCCGAGAACCCGCCGAAGAAATACCAGGACATCGTCAACGTCGACTTCTATGCGGCCGACGCGATTCCCAGCCTGTGGGTCGAGTTGCGCGACATCGTGGTCGGTTGGGTGGAAGAGGGCGTGAAGACCTTTCGCGTCGACAACCCCCACACCAAGCCGCTGCCGTTCTGGCAATGGCTGATCAGCGATGTGCGTTCTAAATACCCCGAAGTGATCTTCCTCGCCGAAGCCTTCACCACCCCGGCGATGATGGCGCGCCTGGGCAAGGTTGGTTACTCCCAGAGCTACACCTACTTCACCTGGCGCAACACCAAGGCCGAGTTGAGCGAGTACCTGAGCGAACTGAACGAGTCGCCGTGGCGCGAGTGCTTCCGGCCGAACTTCTTCGTCAACACCCCGGACATCAACCCCGGCTTCCTGCATGAATCCGGCCGCGCCGGCTTCTTGATCCGCGCCGCGTTGGCCACCATGGGCTCAGGCCTGTGGGGCATGTACTCGGGTTTTGAACTGTGCGAAGCGGCCCCGGTGCCGGGCAAGGAAGAGTATCTGGACTCGGAGAAGTACGAGATCCGCCCGCGAGACTTCACGGCGCCGGGCAACATCATTGCCGAGATCGCCCAGCTCAACCGCATCCGCCGGCAGAACCCGGCCTTGCAGACGCACCTGGGGCTCAAACTCTACAACGCGTGGAACGACAACATCCTGTACTTCGGCAAACGCAGCGAGGATGGCAGCAACTTTATCCTGGTGGCCGTGAGTCTCGACCCGTTCAACGCCCAGGAGGCCAATTTCGAGTTGCCGCTGTGGGAGCTGGGCTTGCCGGACGATGCCCAGACCCAGGGCGAAGACCTGATGACCGGCCACCGCTGGACCTGGTACGGCAAGACCCAGTGGATGCGCATCGAACCGTGGCATCAGCCATTCGGCATCTGGCGCATTACCGTAAGTTGAGATCGTTCCCACGCTCCGCGTGGGAATGCAGCCCCGGACGCTCTGCGTCCCCCAAGCGTGACGCGGAGCGTCGCAACAGGCATTCCCACGCAGAGCGTGGGAACGATCAGCGGCCCTCACGAATTTTCCAGGAGTTTCCAATGGCGAAGAAACCCAAGGCTGCCACCTTTATCAAAGATCCGCTCTGGTACAAAGACGCGGTGATTTATCAGGTTCACGTCAAATCCTATTTCGACTCCAACAACGACGGCATCGGTGATTTTCCCGGGCTGATCGCCAAGCTCGACTACATCGCCGACCTTGGTGTGAACACCATCTGGCTACTACCGTTCTACCCCTCGCCACGCCGTGACGATGGCTACGACATTGCCGAATACCGCGGTGTGCACAGCGACTACGGGACCATGGCCGACGCCAAGCGCTTTATCGCCGAAGCCCATAAACGCGGGCTGCGGGTGATCACCGAGCTGGTGATCAACCACACCTCCGACCAGCACCCCTGGTTCCAGCGCGCCCGCAAGGCCAAGCCCGGCTCGGCGGCGCGGGATTTCTATGTATGGTCCGATGACGACCAGAAATACGACGGCACCCGGATCATTTTCCTCGACACCGAAAAGTCCAACTGGACCTGGGACCCGGTTGCCGGCCAGTACTTCTGGCACCGCTTTTACTCCCACCAGCCGGACCTCAACTTCGATAACCCGCAGGTCATGAAAGCCGTCCTGTCGGTGATGCGCTACTGGCTCGACATGGGCATCGACGGCCTGCGCCTGGACGC
>NZ_JACARS010000074.1:0-47185 GCF_013386485.1 Pseudomonas sp. P7758
CGTGGGTACCGTCGGCATCCTGGATGACCTCGGCACCCCGGCCACCAACCGTTGGGGCTTTGGCCCGCTGATCAGCTGGACGCTGCCGACCAACGGCGCCCGCGCCCGCATCCACGAAGCCGAAGCCGCGACCCAGGGCGCCCTGGCGCACTTCGACGGGGTGGTGCTCAACGCTATCCGTGAAACCCAGACGGGCCTGGCGCAATACACCGCGCAACTGCAACGCCGCGATGCCCTGGCGGATGCCGGCGCGTCGGCCAAAGAGGCGGCGGAGCAGACGCACCGGTTCTTCCAGGCCGGCCGCGCGTCGTTCCTGGCCGACCTGCAAGCCACCCGCACCTACACCGACGTGCGGGCGCAACTGGCCGCGGCGAACACCCAGGTTGCCATGAGCCAGATCGATTTGTTCCTGGCCCTGGGCGGCGGCTGGGAAAGTGGACGAACGCAAGCCACACAAGCCAGCAAACCCTGAGCTGATTGCTATGCTTTGACAGGCGGACTTACGTGATGGTCCGCTGGTCACTGCTCGCGTTTGCTCATGGGGATTCCAATAATGAAAAACCCTTATGCTCCCGCTTTCTGGTGCGTGTTCTTCGCACTGGTGTTGCTATCGGCGACTTACTTCTACGGCATCATGCTGGCCCATCAAATCGACAAGGCCATGGTGTTCCTCGACAGCGCCAGCGCGCTGATCGCGGTGCTGTCCATCGGCGTGGTGGCCTGGGCCTCCTACCAGGGCCAGCGAATCAAGCGAAGACTGCTCGAACAAGGCAAGACCCGCGTGGCGATCTGGGATACCAAGGTTGCCCTGCGCCGGGTCGAGACGGTGTTCGACCGCTACTTCTGGGGCAGCTACTGGCAGCCGGGGCGCACCTTCCAGGAAGTCATGGGCGAACTGACCGGCACACCGCTGGAAAAAAGCCTCGAAGCCCTGAAAAAACAATGCGTGATGCTTGATCGGCAAGTCGCCGACGGACGGCATTGGCTGAATAACGCCCGGGAATTATCCGATGTGGCCACTGCGATGGCGCGGGAGCGTTACCAGCTGGATTTTTATGATCCCAAGTCGGATACGCCGGGCAATGCGGTGATTCACCGTGAGTTTGAGGTGCTGGTGTATACGTGGACGGCACGGCTGAAGAGCTTTGACCATCAACTCGATGAGATCGAAACCGAGTATTCCTGAAATCTGTGGTGTCTGTACTGACGCCTTCGCGAGCAAGCCCGCTCCCACACTCGACTGCATTCCAAAGATGGAACTCACTCGAATGTGGGAGCGGGCTTGCTCGCGAAGGCACTTTACCGTTCAGCGCTGAAGTCTGCGCCTATTGAAAAATTGGGCTGCATACGCCAGCCAATGCTAATCTTCCCCGGATTTCGGCGGGCTTGAGCCGACACCCTTCGGGGTTCAGGGAAGACAGCCCACTTCACAGGATTTGATCAGGTCACTACATGAATAAGCCAGCAGTCGTTCTCTTGGGTATCGTCGTCGCCATTGGTGCAATCAGCGCAGGCGGTGCCTGGTACACCGGCAAGCAACTGGAGCCGGTGCTGCAAACCGCCATCCAGGACGCCAACAAGGAACTGCAGACCTCCATGGCCGGTGTCGACGGCACTGTGACCCTCGAACTGGTCTCCCTCGACCGTCAGCTGTTCAGCAGCACCGCCCACTATCGCCTCAAGGCCCAGGGCGCGGTGTTCGGCGAAAATCATCAGGACACCGAACTGCTGTTCGTCGACCATATCGAACACGGCCCGCTGCCGTTCTCGCGCCTGGTGTCGCTGAAGTGGCTGCCGGTCATGGCCACCAGTCACTACGAACTCGAGAAAAACCCCACCACCGAAAAATGGTTCGCTGCCAGCAAGGACGTGTCGCCCCTCAAAGGCGTGGCCAACATCGGCTATGACCGCTCGGTGACCGGCAACGTTGAACTGCTGCCCCTGGAACTCAAGGACGACAAGTCGGCCGTGAGCTTCTCCGGCGCCAACCTCGACTTCGACTCCACCGCCGAAGGCAAGAAGGTCAAGGCCAGCGGCTACATGGACAGCCTCAAGGTCTCGGTTGTCGATGCCAACAACGCCAAGCTGGATGCGGAGCTGAGCGGCCTGACCATCGCCAGCAACCTGGAAAAAACCACCTTCGGTTTCTACACCGGGCAAAACACCGTCGAGCTGACCAACACCAAGGTCACCTTCGGCCCGCAGCAAGCAGTGCTGACTCTCAAGAACTTTGAGCAGAAAGACAGCAGCGAAACCAAGGACAACAACCTGGCCGGCCGCGTCGACTACAAGATCGACGAGATCGGTTACCAGGGCAAGCCAGTGGGTTCGGCGGCCATGGCCGTCAGCATGAAGAACGTCGACATCCCGTCGATGCTGGTACTGACCAAGCTCTACCAGGAGAAAGTACAGCCGGCCCAGGCCGCTGCCGCTGCTGGCCAGCCCGTGCCTGAGTTGCAACTGACCGAAGCCGAGCAGACCCTGGCCCAGGCCAACGTCGACCAACTGCTGGCTGCCAAGCCGCAAGTGGCGGTAGAAAACCTGTCGCTGAAAACCACCAATGGCGAGAGCCGCTTCAACCTGGTGGCGGACTTCGCCAAGCCGTCGAGCATGGACCTGCCGCCGGTTGAACTGGGCAAGCAAATCGTTGCGCTGCTGGACGCCAACCTGACCCTGTCCAAGCCGATGATCCAGGACGTTGCCGGCCTGCAGGCGCAGATCGGTGGTGTGACCGACCCGAAAGCCATCGAGCAGCAATCCCAGATGGCCAGCGAGATGATCAGCGGCATGGCCGTGGGTACTCAACTGGCGACCCTGGTGGGTACCGATATCGTGTCCAAGCTGCACTACGCCAACAATGAAGTGACCTTCAACGGCCAGAAAATGACCGTCGAGCAATTCATTGGTTTTGTGCTGGGCAAGTTCGGCGCGGTCAGCGGCGCTCAATAAGACTCGGCTCAAAATGATGTAGGCCAATTCTGAACAATTGTTCTGAATTGGCCTTTTTTGTACCCCCCTCAAGGATATTGCGCCCCGGGAAAGCTTGGCCGCGTCATCAGATGCCGGCCGCCTGGAGTGTCGTGCAGGTGAACTTATCGCTACAGCTTTCCCTGGTGAGGAAGCTGACGACATGTCGCGTAATATTCATCCGTTTATCCGCCTGGCCCTGTGCAGCCAACTGCTCTGGCCCGTCGTGGCATCGGCCGATGCGGCCTATGATTCGCTGATCAACCAGGCCCGCAGTGGCAACTATGGTCCGGCCCTCAACCTGTTGCGCCAAATGCCCGCCGAGCGCCAGACGCCGGGGCAGGTCAGCGATCACCTGTTGATTGCCAGCTGGGCGCGCCAGGACGCCGAGGTGCTGACGGTCTACGAGGCCCAGGGCCGCTCACGCACCCTCACCACCCAGGCGCTGGCCACCGTCGCCCGCACCTATCGCAACCAGCAGCGTTGGGAACCGGCGATTGCCGTGTATCGCCAGGCGTTGCTGCGCGAGCCGAATAACCCGGACCTGCAACTCGGCCTGGCCCTGACCCAGGCGGACGCCGGCCAGACCGCTGAAGCGGTGCAGCGCACCCGCGCCCTGGTGGCCGCCAAGCCCGACGACGCCGACCGCCGCATGGCCCTGGGTTACGCACTGACCCGTGCCGGTTCTACCTATGACGCGCTGTTCGAATTCGACCAGGCGTTCATGCGTGCCGGCAACAAACCTGAAGTCGCCCGCGAATACATCGTCGCCCTGCAACGTGCGCGCCTGCCGGAACCGGCCCTGCGCCTCGCTGCCCGGCGCCCTGGCCTGTTGGACCCGGTCACCCAACGCCGCCTCGAAGGCGACCTGGCCGCCGAGCGCGTGCGCATGGCCGAGTTCGCGACCCGCAGTGAAAAAGAGCGCTACGTCATCGCCGACCGTGCCCTCAAGGATTACGACCAACTGCTCACCACCTGGACACCGGATGCCAACGCCCATGACGACGTGGTGCGCTGGCGCATCGACCGTCTGGGCGCGCTGAAAGCCCGGGCGCGCACCGCCGAGGTGATCCGCGACTACGAAGTGCTGAAGGGCGAAGGCGTGCAACTGCCGACCTACGCCCTGCGCTGGGTCGCTGCCGCCTACCTCGACCAGCGCCAGCCGGAAAAGGCCGCGCCGCTGTATCGCCAGGCCCTGGCGGCAAGCGATGCGGACGCCGGCGATCACGTCGAAGACAGCACCGCGCTGTTCTACGCCCTGCTCGAAAACGATCAAGTGGTGGAAGCTCGCGAAGTCGCCGACAACCTGGCGAGCACCCAGAAACCCCGGGTCGAGCTCAAGGGCTTGCCCATCGGCAACCCCAACGACGCCTGGATGGACGCCCAACAATTGGCCGCCCAGGCCGGCACCTATGGCGCCGACCTGCCCGCCAGCGAAAAAGGCCTGGAAGCCCTGGTGCAACAGGCCCCGGGCAATATCGGCCTGCGCCTGGCCCAGGCCGATATGTACCGTGCCCGCGACTGGCCACGGCGCGCCGAAAACACCCTCAAGGAAACCGAAGCCCAGGCCCCGCGCGACATCGGCCTGGAGGTTTCCCAAGGCCACACTGCCCTCGATCTGCAGGAATGGCGTCAGCTCGATGCACTCACCGATGACGTGGTCGACCGCGCCCCGGACAACCGCCAGGTACAGCGCCTCAGCCGCCTGCGGGATGTGCACGACATGGCCGAATTGCGCGTCGAGGCCTACACCGGCAAAAGCAACGGCGGCGGCGATAACGGCGCGGGCGCGGTGTCCGGCAGCCGCGATTTCGGCATCGAAACCTTGCTCTACAGCCCGCCCATCGATGAAGACTGGCGCGTGTTTGGCGGGGCCGGCTACGCCACCGCCGATTTCGAAGAGGGCACCGGCCAACACCGTTGGCAGCGCCTCGGTGTAGAGCGGCGCACCCGCGACATGACCCTCGAAGCCGAGGTCTCCAACCACTCCTACGGCTTTGGCGACAAGCAGGGCGCACGCATCGCGATTGCCCGCGACATCAATGACCAATGGCAGTACGGCGGCAGTCTCGATTACCTCTCCGCGAGCACCCCGCTGCGGGCACTGAATGCCGACATTACTGCCAACGGCGGCAGCGGGTTTATCCGCTGGCGCGCCAACGAAAGCCGCGAATGGAAACTGGCCCTGAGCCCGTCCCACTTCAGCGACGGCAACAACCGCCTTGAAGCGCTGCTCACCGGTCGCCAGGGCGTGTACAGCTCGCCGGGGGTGCAAGTCGACCTGGGCCTGGAAGTCGGCACCAGCCGCAACACCAAGGAAGACACGCCGTACTTCAACCCGCGCTCGGACTTCAGCGTGCTGCCCACGGCCACCGTCAACCACGTGCTCTACCACCGCTACGAAACCCAGTGGAGCCAGCAGTTCCAGGTGGGGGCGGGCACCTACAGCCAGCGCGACTACGGTACCGGCGGCGTTGCACTGGTGGGCTACGGCCAGCGGTTTCGCTGGAACGACGTGCTCGAAACCGGCGCCAACCTCAGCTGGATCAGCCGACCTTATGACGGTGAGCGCGAAAGCGACCTACGCCTGATCGTCGACCTCACCTACCGCTTCTAGAAGAGTCCGATCATGCCCGTCTTGTCCCGTTGCCTGTTGGCCCTGGGGTTAATGCTGAGCAGCGCTTGCGCCCAGCAACCCGCACCTTTCACCCCACCCGCCGAGCGGCTCAAGCCTGCCAGCGAAGCGGCGTGGCCGAAGAACCATTTCCTCGGTATCGCCTACCACGACATCGAGGACCGCGACCCCGATCAGGCTGTCGTGGCCGTGCGCACCGAACGTTTGATCGAGCAGTTGGCGTGGCTGCGGGAAAACGGCTACCAGCCCGTCACCGTCGACCAGATTTTGGCGGCCCGCAACGGCGGCCCGGAGTTGCCGGCGAAGGCGATCATGCTCAGCTTCGATGACGGCTACGCGAGCTTCTACACCCGTGTGATGCCGATCCTGCGCAGCTACAACTGGCACGCGCTGCTGGCGCCGGTGGGTTCGTGGGTGGATACGCCGCTGAACCAGCCGGTGGACTTCGCCGGTACACCTCGGCCGCGTTCGGACTTCCTGACCTGGCAGCAGGTGCGCGAAATCGCCCAGTCCGGCCTGGTGGAAATCGCCGCGCACACCGACGCCAATCACAAGGGCGTGCTGGCCAACCCACAGGGCAACCTGCAACCGGCCGCCACCACCCGACGCTTTGACCCGGCGACCCATCGCTACGAAACCGAAGCCCAGTTCCAGGCGCGGATGCGCACCGACGTGACGGCGATCTCCAACAAGATCCGCGCCGTCACCGGCAAGGCGCCGCGCGTGTGGGTGTGGCCTTACGGCGCTGCCGATGGCACCTCGCTGGCGGTGGTGGGCGAGCAGGGTTACCAGATGGCCCTGACCCTGGAAGACGGTCTCGACAGCCTCGGCAACCTGATGAGCAGCCCGCGCTTCCTGGTGGCCTCCGACCCGGACGGCGAACACTACGCCAACGCCATCGTCGCGACCCAGACTGAAGCCCCGCTGCGGGTGCTGCATGTGGACCTGGACAACGTCTACGACCCGGACCCGGAACAGCAGGTGCGCAACCTCGACAAACTGATCCAGCGCGTGGTCGACATGGGTGCCAGCACCGTGTTCCTGCAGGCTTTCGCCGACCCCAAGGGCGATGGCCTGGTGCGTTCGCTGTACTTCCCCAACCGCCATTTGCCGGTGCGCGCCGACCTGTTCAACCGCGTCACCTGGCAACTGCGCACCCGGGCCCACGTGAGCGTATTTGCCTGGATGCCGGTGCTCAGTTTCGCCCTCGATTCGAAGCTGCCCCGCGTCACCCGTTGGGACCCGCAAACCGGCAAGGTCGCCATCGACCCGGACCAGTACCAGCGCCTGTCGCCGTTCGATCCGAAAGTGCGGCAGGTCATCGGTGAGATCTACGAAGACCTGGCGCGCACCAGTGCCATCGACGGCGTGCTGTTCCACGACGACGCGGTGCTGTCGGACTTCGAAGACGCCAGCCCGCTGGCGCTCAAGGCCTACGCCGCCAATGGCCTGCCGGACACCATCGAAGCCCTGCGCGCCGACCCTGCGGTGATGCAGCGCTGGACGCGTTTCAAGAGCCGCTACCTGATCGACTTCACCCATGAGCTGACCGCCAAGGTCCGCACGCTGCGCGGCCCGCAGGTGCAGACCGCACGCAATATCTTCGCCGAACCGATGCTCAACCCGGGCAGCGAAGCCTGGTTCGCGCAGAACCTCGACGACTTCCTCACCAGCTACGACTGGACTGCGCCGATGGCCATGCCGCTGATGGAAGGCCAGGACCTCAAGGGCTCCAACGCCTGGCTGGAAAAGCTCGTGGCCATCGTCAAGGCCCGCCCCGGCGCGCTGCAACGCACAGTCTTCGAGTTGCAAGCCAAGGACTGGCGCACCTCGGCCGCCCCCGATCTGGACGGTGCACAAATGGCCGAGTGGATGGGCGTGCTCAAGCGTCAGGGCGTGACCAGTTTTGGCTACTACCCCGACAACTTCCTGGAGAATTCGCCGGATCTGAAAACCGTGCGTCCGGCCCTTTCCAACCAGTGGAATCCTTGACTCATGTTCGACAGAATCCTCGCGCTTATCGTCTTGTCATTGGTATTGGGTGTGCCCCTTGGGCTGATCTTTTTGGTCACCGGGCAGTTCCTGATGGACTTCGTCTTCTTCTATCCGCTGTTCATGTCCGGCTTGTGGATCGCTGGCGGCCTGTACTTCTGGCTGCACTGGGAGCGCCATTGGCCGTGGGCGGATGACACGCCGGCGCCGGTGCTGGCCGGTGAGCCGCTGATCTCGATCCTGATCCCTTGCTACAACGAAGGCGACAACGCCGCCGAGACCATCGGTGCCGCGTTGGCCCAGCAATACCGTAACATCGAAGTGATCGCGATCAACGACGGCTCCAGCGACAACACCGCCGCCGTGCTCGATGCGCTGGCGCTGAAAGAGCCGCGCCTGCGGGTGCTGCACCTGGCGCAAAACCAGGGCAAGGCTGTGGCCTTGCGCATGGGCGCGGTAGCAGCGCGCAGCGAATACCTGGTGTGCATCGACGGCGATGCGTTGCTCTCGCCGAACACCGCGGCGTACCTGGTGGCGCCGATGCTCGACAACCCGCGCCTGGGGGCCGTCACCGGCAACCCGCGGATTCGCACGCGCTCCACCTTGATCGGCCGGGTGCAGGTGGGCGAGTTCTCTTCGATCATCGGCTTGATCAAGCGCACCCAGCGGGTCTTCGGGCGGATCTTCACCGTCTCCGGCGTGGTGGTGGCGTTTCGGCGGGCGGCCCTGGACCGGGTCGACTACTGGAGCACCGACATGATCACCGAAGACATCGACGTGAGCTGGAAGCTGCAACTGGACCACTGGAGCATCTTCTACGAGCCCCGCGCGCTGTGCTGGATCCTGATGCCGGAAACCCTCGGCGGCCTGTGGAAGCAACGCCTGCGCTGGGCCCAGGGCGGCGCTGAAGTGCTGTTCAAAAATATTCGTGGCATCTGGCAATGGCGCCATCGCTACCTGTGGCCGCTGCTGTTCGAATACTGCCTGTCCACCGGTTGGGCCTTCACCTTTTTGCTCTCGGTGATTTTCTGGGCCGTGGGCAAAGTGGTGACGCTGCCCGCCGCCATCGCCGTCGACTCGCTGATGCCGCCGGCCTTCACCGGCCTGCTGCTGGCGGTGGTGTGCCTGGTGCAGTTCGCGGTGAGCATCATGATCGACCGGCGCTATGAAAAGGGCCTGTGGAAAACCCTGTTCTGGACCGTCTGGTACCCGCTGGTGTTCTGGCTGGTGAGCCTGTTCACCACCCTGGTCAGCTTCCCCAAAGTGCTGTTCCGCCAACACCAGAAACGCGCGCGCTGGGTCAGCCCGGATCGCGGAATCAAAGCCCCCACTACGGATGTGCAGCCATGAACCTGATCCGAACCCAACAGCGCCCGGTGATGTGGGCCATCGACGTATTCCTGACCCTGCTGGCCTGGGCCGGGCTGATCATCCTGCTGGTGCGCGGGCTGGTGCCGATGCTCGACAGCCACGGCGGCCCGCGGATCGATGCGCCGATTTTCGCGGCGCTGGATACCTTGCAGATCTACCTGTGGATTGCCGTGTTCAACGCAGTCGTGCTGATCAGTTGGGCACGCTACCAGCAGCGACGTGGCAAGCACTTTGCCCAGCGGCGCTCGGCGGCCAAGGCCTTGAGTGACCAGCGTTTGAGCGACAGCTTCAGCCTGGGGGAAGGTGACCTGGAGCAACTGCGCCGCCCGGGTGTGCTGGTGATTCATAACGACCACGAAGGGGGCGTGCAGGAAGTGACAGCCCATGTGTCCCGGCATGTGGAGCGGCCAGGGCTGAAGTTGGTAGCGGGGCAGGAGCGGACCAAGGAGGTTGGTTAACCGGGATATCGAAAAATGGGATCCAATTCACAAAATAACCGCGAACTTTTCTCATCTTTTGGCTACTAACCAGTCTTGATACCGCATTGATGGCCAAGTAATGGCAATTGTAAGCGCCACCATTGGAGGTGTATCAAAACTGTTACCGCTTGTCGGAATAAAAATTCCAATTGCAAGCAATTAAACGTTGCATGATTTATTTGTTGTTAATAATCAGCAACTTATATGCCTGTTAAACATAACTTCCCACTAAGCCAGAATCTTGGCCCACCGGAAGTTCGATGTTAGTTTGCCGGCCCCCGCTTTTTCGACGGATCGAACATGTCTTTATTATTGCCACGGACTCGGCTGCTGCTGGGCGTTTGCCTGCTGACTTGCTTCGCACTCAATAGTGCGGTGGCGGCGCCTACGCCTGGCGACCAGGACCTGATCCGCGACCGGCAAAACCGTCTGCTGGAAGAACAGCGCCGGCGCCTTGAAGACCTCAAGGAACTGCCCGGCAAAGAAGCCAAGCCCCAAGCGCCTGCCACCCCGGCCGACACCCGTTGCTTCCCGATCAAAGACATCGAACTCAAGGGGGCCGACAGCCTGCCTGCACCGGACCGCGAGCGCCTGCTCAAGCCGTATATCGGCCAGTGCCTGGGTGTCTCCCAGCTCAACCAAGTGCTCAAGTCGATCACCGACTACTACATCGACAAAGGCATGGTTACCAGCCGTGCTTACTTGCCGCAGCAGGACCTTTCCACCGGCCACCTCCAGGTGTTGGTGGTGGAAGGCAAGCTCGAAGGCTTGAAGGGCGCCGACGGCAGCAACCTGTCCCCGCGCGAGCTGGCCATGGCCTTTCCCGGCAAGGTCGGCGAGCAGCTCAACCTGCGGGAAATCGAGCAGTTGGTGGACCAGTTGAATCGCTTGCCGTCCAAGCAGGCGCAAATGGAACTGACCCCCGGCAGCCAGGTGGGCGGCAGTGAAGTGCAGGTCAGGAATGTCCCGCAGAAGCCCTGGCGCGCCAGCCTGTCGCGCAATAACGACGGGCAGAAAAGCACCGGCGAACAACAGTGGGGCGCCGGCCTTAAGTGGGACAGCCCCCTGGGCCTGGCCGACCAGCTTGTGTTGCGCGGCGGCCACGATGCCGTCAGCGACCACCAGAAAACCTCGAAAAACACCATGCTCTACTACAACGTGCCGTGGGGCTGGTGGAACTTCAGCTACACCTACAGCGAGAGTGATTACCGCACCTTTGGCGTAACCAACGACTTTAAATTCAAGCAGAACGGCGACAACGAAAACCACCAACTGCGCGCCGAGCGCGTGATCCATCGTGACGACGTGAGCAAGACCTCGGTGAACGTCGGCCTGTCGCACCTGCGCACCAACAACTACATCCTCGACGTGCGCACCGAGCCCAGCAGCAACCGCCTCAGTGAACTGCAACTGGGCATCAACCACGGTCGCCGCATCGGCAATGCCTTCGTCAACCTCGACCTGGGCATGCAGAACGGTATCGGCGCCTTCGATGCCCAAGCTGAAAACGAGCGCGATCAGTACGGCAATCGCCTGCCCAACGCGCGCTACCGCAAATACACCGCCACCGTCAGCTACTTGCAGCCATTCACGCTATGGGGTGAGTCGTTCAGTTTCTCCAGCCTGGCCACCGGCCAACGCAGTGAAGACATTCTGTTCAGCCCCCAGCGCATGAGCCTCGGCGGCTCGGCCTCGGTGCGCGGTTTCAAAGACCAGCAGCTCACCGGCGACAGCGGCGGCTACTGGCGCAACGACGTGCGCTGGGCGCGCCCGGTGACCTGGGACTGGATGCGCCCGGCCTTTGCCGAATACGGCGCCAGCGTCGGCTACGACCAGGGTGTGATCAGCAATGGCCGCTACAACGACAACGTGCACGGCCGGGTCTCGAGCAACTCGTTGGAGTTGTTCGCCCGTGGCAAATACGTCAGCACCAGCGTGACCTTTGCCCATTCCCTGGAACGCCCGGCAGTGATGAGCGAGCGCGAAGCGCCGATCTACTTCCGCATGGATTTCTTCCTGTAATTCAACGCCCCGTTACATCGAGAATATGACAATGGATGTTCGCCACTTTGCCTTCCTGGCCCGCCAACCTTCTGCTGCGCTGAAACCGCGAGACTCGTTCTTCGGCCTGCCCAAGCGCGGGTTGGTGCTGATCCTGGCCAACGCGCTGTTCTGGCAGCCGCTGCTGGCCCAGGCCGGAGGCATTGTGGTCAGTGCGCCGGGCACCACCGTCGGCCAGGCCGGCAATGGCGTACCGGTGGTAAACATCGCCACCCCCAATGGCAGTGGCTTGTCCCATAACCAATTCAAGGACTACAACGTCGGCCCCAACGGCGTGATCCTCAACAACGCCAACGGCCCCATGACGAACACCCAGCTGGGTGGCTACATCGTCGGCAACCCCAACCTCAAGGGCGGCGCGGCCAGCGTCATCCTCAACGAAGTCAACGGCGGCAGCCCCAGCCAACTGCGCGGCTACACCGAAGTGGCGGGCCAGTCGGCCAAGGTCATCGTCGCCAACCCGTACGGCGTTACATGCAGCGGCTGCGGCTTCATCAACACCCCCAACGTGACCCTCACCACCGGCAAACCGGTGCTCGACGCCAGCGGCCAGTTGCAGCGTTATCAGGTTGACGGCGGTGCCGTGACCATCGACGGCCAGGGCCTGAACGCCAGTAACGTCGACCGCTTCGAGATCATCACCCGTTCGGCCAAGATCAATGCGCAGATCAATGCACGAGAATTGACCGTCATTGCCGGGCGTAACGACGTCGATGCCAACAGCCTGAAAGCCACCGCGCGCGCCGATGACGGCAGCGCAAAGCCCGAGCTGGCCATCGATTCCTCGGCATTGGGCGGCATGTACGCCGGTGCGATCAAACTGGTGGGCACCGAAGCCGGCGTAGGGGTGAAACTCGACGGTACGCTGGCCGCCAGTGGCGGCGACATCCAGCTGGATGCCAACGGGCGCCTGAGCATGGCGCAGACGGCGACCACCGGTAACCTCAAGGTCACCGCGCAGAACGTGAACCTGACCGACAAGGTCTACGCCGCCGGCAATGTGCAGGTGAGCAGTGCTGAAGAACTGGTCAACCAAAAGAGCCTGGCCGCTGGCCAACGCATCGAACTCAAAGCCACCACCGTCACCAACCCGGGCATCATCGAAGCAGGCGTGCAGGCCGATAACAGCCGCAATGCCACCGGCGATGTGGTGGTGAATACGCAAACCCTGAACACCAGCGGCAACGTCCTGGCCAGCCGCTCGCTGAGCGCCACGGCCACCCGGGAACTGAACAACCAGGGCGCAGTGATCCAGGGTAAAACCGTCACGCTGAACAGTGCCAGACTGACCAACCAGGGCGCCACCGCGCGGGTGTATGGCGAGCAAGCGCTGGCGATCAACGCGCCGGCCATCGTCAACCTCGGCGGGCTGATTCGCTTCGGTGCCGATCAGGCGGCAACGCTGCAAACCGATTCGCTGGATAACCGCCAGGGCCATATCCAGGTCGCGGGCGGCAGCTTGACGCTCAACAGCGGCACGCTGAATAACACCGGCGGGCAGATTGTCGCGGGCAACCTCGGTGTAACAGCGGACACAATCAACAACCAGAACGGTTTCCTGGTTGCCGACGCCGTGACGGTCAACGCCGCCCGCCTCGACAACAGTGCCAAGGGCTTGATCAGTGCCGAGAAAGGCGCGCTCAACCTCACCGTCACCAACACCTTCAACAACAGCCAGGGTCATGCCCAGGCTGGCACTGACTTGAACCTGCGCGCCGGTGACGTCGCCAACCAGGACGGCAAGCTGGTGGGTGGGCAACTCACCGCTACCCTCGGCAGCCTCAGCAACAACGACGCAGGTGTACTCAGCGCGGATGCCGGCAAGTTGACCTTGACCGTCGCCCAACAGCTGAACAACGCCAAAGGTCACTTGCAGGCCGCCCAGGGCGACATCGAACTGCACGCCGCGAGCCTGGATAACCAGGGCGGCGCCATCATCGGCAAGCAGTTGCTGCTGGATGCGCGAAGCGGGCAGATCGACAACCGCGCCGGGCGTATCGTCGGTGACCAACTGGACGTGCGCGCCGGCAGCCTCGACAACCGCAGTGCCGGGTTGCTGGCCGGTGGTGTGCCGGGTGTGAGCGTGGTGCTGAACGACCAATTGCTCAACACCCAGGGCCGTATTCAAAGTGAGGGTGACCTGCTGCTGACCGGCAAGCGCCTGGGCAACAGCGCCGGGATCCTGCTGGGCAAGGCCCTCACTGTCACCGCGCAAGACCTCGACAACAGCAGCAAGGGCGCGCTGGTCAGCAATGACGGCGACATCACCCTCAACATCAGCAACCTGCTGACCAACACCAACGGTGTGATCGACGCCGCCGAACGCAGTGTGCTGGTCAAGGCCTTGACCACCCTCAACAACCAGAGCGGCACCTTGCGGGGCAAGCGCCTGGATATCGCGGCGCAAACCCTCGACAACGACCAGGGCCAACTCCTGGCTGGCAATCAGGGCGTGAGCTACCGCGGCCAGGACCTGAGCAATCGCCAGGGCATGATCCTCAGCGGTGGTGCGGCGGTCGACCTGACGCTGGGCACCTTGAACAACCAGGGCGGCACCGTGCAAGGCGACAGCTTGACGGTGACAGCCGACAGCGTCGACAACAGCCAAGACGGTACCAAGGCCGGCGCGTTGACCGCCTTGAAGAGCGACCTGCAACTGACGGTCGAGGCCTTGACCAACCGGGGCGGCAAACTGTTCGGCAAGGAGCACGTCACCGTCTCCGGCGCCACTCTGGACAACAGCGCCAACGGCCAGATCAGCGGCAATCAGCTCAGCCTGACCTCGCGTACCCAACTGACCAACCAAGGCGGCCTGATTGAGTCCAACCAGGGCCTGACCTTCAATGGCGGCAACCTCGACAACAGCGCGGGCGGCCAACTGCGGGCGATGGAAGGCGCCAGCAGCACGCTGACGGTCACCGACCAACTGAATAACCAGAACGGCATTCTTGAATTCGGCAGCCAGGCCTTCAGCCTCAGCGCCGGGCATCTGAATAACCAGGCCGGGCAACTGCAGCACGCTGGCACCGGCGTGTTCAGCCTCAATACCAGCAGCCTCAGCGGCAGCCAGGGCAGCATCAATGGCCTGGGCACCGCCGACTGGTCGTTCGGCCGGGTCGATGGCCTCGGCCGTGTGCAACTCAATGAAGCCTTGCACTACACCAGCACCCAGGGCCTGAGCCTCAAGGCCGGCGACCGCCTGGCCAGCGCCAAGGGTCTGACCCTGGATATCGCCAGCCTGGATAACGCGGGCGAGTTGCTCAGCGACGGTGACCTGAGTGTCAACCTGACCGGCGACATGACCAACAGTGGCCGCCTTTCGGCCCAGCAAAAACTGAGCGTGGTCGCCAACAACCTCAGCCAGAACGGCGGGCGTTTGGCCGGCGGCACCACCACCCGCATCACCCTGGGCGGTACGCTGGATAACCTCGGCTACCTCACCGCACGCCAGCAACTCGACATTGCCGCCGCACACATCAACAACCGCGGCACCCTCGGTTCACAAGGCAACGTCAACCTCAGCGCCAGCAATGGCATCAGCAATAGCGCCGACACGCTGCTGTTCAGCGGCGGCGATCTGACCCTGCGCGGGAACAGCTTCAGCAACCTGTACGGCGACGTCTACAGCAAGGGCAACCTGAGTTTCGCGGCGCTCGATGGCGGCATGGCGGCGGGCTTCAGCAACCTTTCCGGTACGGTTGAAAGCGAAGGCAATATCGGCATCAGTGCGCGGAATGTGGAAAACGCCAAGGCTGAATTCGAGTTGGGCCAGACCATCACCACCGGCAGCCTCAATTGGCAGTGCGGCCAGCACTGCGGCGGGCACGACTCGTTCAAGCGCGGTCAAATCACCATCAACCAGACCTACCTTGAATCCGCGATCAAGGACTCGGCCTCTGCGCGCCTGGTGGCGGGCAAAGACCTGCTGATCCAGGGCGACAACGTCCAGAACCGCTATAGCCTGCTGGCGGCGAATGGCAACCTGAGCATCACCGCCAACGACCTGCTCAACCAGGGCGCCGCGACTCGCACCGGGCAGAACACCATCGTCATCGGCACCCCGCAGCGCATCGACACCGATGAGTGGGACCGGATGGAATACATCGACGTACCCGCCTTCAACGCAGCAGTGGCAGCGGGTAATTTCGATGAAGCACGCTTTGAGGTGCTCAAGGCCCGGTCGAGCGACTGGCGTTTCTCCGAGCAAAGCAACGTCACCACCTGGACCGACAACGGCGGCCCAGGCTACACCGCGACGATACAGGCCGGTGGCGCGGTCAACCTCAACGTTGCGCGCACCCTGCAAAATGGCACGTTGCACACCAACACCCTGGAGCAACTGACCGGCACCCTCGGTGACGACCAGACCGGCATCCCCGTCGGCGGCATCAACATCAACCTGAGCAAGCACGTCAACGACGCCACCGCCCAGGCGCCGAGCAGCGTATTGCCGGTGACCAGCATCGCGCCCGACGGCCGCTACGTACCCGTGGACTACACCGGCGAGTCCTTCACCCCGGTCGACCCCACCACCGCGCCCGGCTTCCAGTTGCCCAAGGGCGACTACGGCCTGTTCATCAAAAACGCCGACCCCACCAGTCACTACCTGATCGAGACCAACCCGAACCTCACCACTGTGGCGGGCTTCTTCAGCTCCGACTACATGCTCGGCAAGCTCGGCTACAGCCCCGACAACGCCTGGCGTCGCCTGGGTGACGGGCAATACGAGTCACGGCTGATCCGCGATGCGGTGCTGGCGCAAACCGGGCAACGCTTCCTCGCCGGTGGCCTGACCAGCGACTACGACCAGTTCCGCTACCTGATGGACAACGCCCTGGCCAGCAAGGACGCCTTGCGCCTGAGCGTCGGCGTATCCCTCACTGACCAGCAAGTCGGCGCCCTGACCCACGACATCGTGTGGATGGAAAACCGCGTGGTCGACGGCCAGACCGTGCTCGTGCCGGTGCTCTACCTGGCCCAGGCCGACTCCCGCAACGTGCGCGGCAACAGCCTGATCCAGGGCCGCGACCTCAACCTGATGACCGGCGGCGACCTGATCAACGTCGGCACCCTGCGCGCCAGCAACAACCTCTCAGTGGCCAGCAGCGGCAGCCTCTACACCGGCGGCCTGATCGAGGCCGGCAACAACCTCAGCCTGCTGGCCCAGGACAGCATCCGCAATTCCATGGCTGGCGAGATACGCGGCACCCAGGTCAGCCTCACCACCCTGAAGGGCGACATCACCAACGACAACACCGCCATCCAGGTGCGCCAGGGTGCCGGCATGCGCACCCTCACCGACAGCAGCGCCGGCACCATCACCGCCCGCGAAAACCTGGCCATCGACGCTGGCCGCGACCTCACCAACCACGGTGCACTCACCGCCGGCGGCGATGCCGACCTGAAAGCCGGGCGCGACCTCAACCTGATCGCCGTCAGCGACACCAGCGAGATCCACGCCTTCAGCGACGGCGGGCACAAATCCAGCATCACCACCGACGTGAAAAACCAAGCGGCCACGGTCACGGCCGGTGGCAACCTGAGCATGGTGGCGGGGCAAGACGTCAACATCATCGGCAGCAACGCCACCGCGGGTAAGGACCTGAACATTCAGGCCGGGCGCGATTTCAACGTGGCGTCTGTCAGCGATGTGCACAACGTCGAAGGCAAGGAAAAAGACGGCAAGAAACGCATTAAGACCGCGGATGAGCAGACCACGCAGTTAGCCAGTGTGCTGACGGCGGGCAGGGACTTTACGAGCCAGGCCGGGCGCGACACCACGCTGGTGGCGAGCAAGATCAGTGCGGGGAATGAGGCTTATCTGTATAGCGGGGATAAGTTGAATTTGCTGGCGGCGCAGAACAGTACTCATACGTTGTATGACATGAAGGAGAACGGTGGCTGGGGCGCGAAGAAAGAGCAGCGAGACGAAGTAACCCGCACCACGAACGTTGGGACCGAGATCAAGACTGGCGGCAACCTCACGTTGATCAGCGAAGGTGACCAGCGTTACCAGGTCGCGAAGCTTGATAGTGGTAATGACATCATTCTTAACAGTGGCGGGGCCATCGTCTTTGAAGGCGTCAAAGACCTTCATGACGAGAGCCATACCAAGAGCAAGGGTGACCTCGCTTGGTTCAGCGCCAAAGGTAAAGGCAACACTGACGAAACGCTGCGCCAGAGTGAAATGATCGCTCAAGGGCAGGTCGTTATCAAAGCTGTCGACGGATTGAAGATTGATGTCAGGCAGATCGATCAGCAAACCGTTAGTCAGACCATCGATACCATGGTCAAAGCCGATCCGAATCTGGCTTGGCTCAAGGATGCTGAAAAGCGCGGTGACGTGGACTGGCGCCAAGTCAAAGAGATCCACGATAGCTTCAAATACAGTAACTCCGGTTTAGGTGCGGGCTCGCAGATTGTAATAGCAATTCTGATGGCCGCATTTGTCGGGCCGTTGGCAATGACTGCGGCTGCAGGTGCTGGAGCAGGCGTCGCTGTCGCGGCAGGTGCGGGAGCCGTAGCGGCAGGCGCTGCGACCAATGCGACGGTTAGTGTCGTTAATAATCGTGGCAACTTAGGGGCGGTGTTCAAGGATGTCACCTCTTCGGATGCTTTGAAGGGGTATACGATTTCCGGTGTGACCGCTGGATTGACCGCAGCTTATTTTGATGGCTGGACCGGAACTCATACTGATCAGGCGACTAAGCAAATAACGGGGCCACAGCTCAACACATGGACTGGTGTAGGGCAGTTTGCCGCGAACCAGACATTGCAAGGCGGTACTTCAACGCTGTTGAGTAAAGCATTGGGGCAGGGCGGCAGTGGGAGTGAGGCGCTGAAAACTGCGCTATTCAATACCCTGGCAGCGGCCAGCTTCAATGCCGTCGGCGACTACACGAAAAAGTGGAACATCGAAAACGGTTCAATTCCCAAGATCGCGATTCATGCGATGGTCGGTGGCCTCTTGGCCGAAGCAACGGGTGGAGATTTCCGTACAGGCGCATTGGCAGCCGGCGCCAATGAGGCACTGGTCGTACAGCTTAACGACATCGTGAAGGGCGACAAGACATTGTTGTCCATGAGTTCTCAACTGGTCGGTGTTTTAGCTGCGGCCACACAAAAAGATGCAGATGCTAGCAAATTGGAGAAGGGTGGCTGGGTGGCGAAAAATGCCACGCAGTACAACCACCAGCTTCACAAGTCTCAAGCCGATGCGTTGGATGAACAGCGACGGTTCCATCCGGAAAAGGCTGATCGTTTGAATGCGGCGGCCTGCGCTTTGGTTAGTTGCGCAGAGTCGATCCCGACCAACGATGAAACCTATAAGGACTTCAAGGCACTTCAGGATCGCGGCGCCACTTTTAGTGAGGAGATCGCGTTACTTGAGGCGACCGGCCAGTTTGGTGGCCGTAGTTGGCAGGATTGGAGCGACGATACGCTCAATGCTCACGGCAAGGCGGTGCAGGTCGTTGGAGCAAGCAAAGACACTGCCCTTGGCCTAGTCGGAGGGGCTACTGCATATACCGGGATGGTGATGTCGTCACCCGCATGTGTTGGCGTTGTTACCTGTGCCTTACCCATCGGCTTAGGAGCGCTTGGCACCACCTCGATGGTGGGGGCATGGGATTCTGCTAGCCGGATTACGGCGGATTTTAAATCCAATGAGCCCGACCGAGTGCTAGCTTCTTTCTTTCCGGAAACCTTTCCAGGAGAGTCGAGCGTAACGTCTGACCTGGCATGGAGCACGGCGAAATCCGCAGCTCAGGCGGCTCTGTTTGGCGGCGCGAGTAAATACTTTAATGGTAAGTTAGCTGGAGAGCTTGCCAGTGGTGCAAAAGGGCTAGGTTCTGCTGGTACGGGCACGACGGCGGGTAGTAATGTTGCAAGTACGACGCCTAAAGTTGATGTTTTTTGGAATAAAACAACAGTTCTAGATAGGACTGTTTATCAACGTAACGACCTCTTTGACCCAGAGGCCCTATCGACCTGGAGAGTACGAGGTAAAACTGTTGAAGGCTCAAACCTTGAGAGGATGGCCTCGGGTCGAGCACCAATTGGGTATGATGGGAAATCAGTTGAGTTACATCATCTCTCGCAAACTGAAGTTAATGGATTCGCTGGTACTCGTGGTTCACTTGCAGAAGTTGGTTCTGTTTTCCATAGCCAGAATAGCAGTGTTCTTCATGTCCCATCCAATGCCGCTCAAAGCTTTAGGTATACTCGTTACAAAGACTCTGCAGAATACAGAAACCCTACGACTGACTATGTTTCAGTTCCTACGGATTTGAATGCAAAAACATTGACAAAGCAGGCTAAAGAGTTTAACTCTTATCAGTCGGATTATTGGAAGTTGCGGGCTCGGAGCGGGGAGTAATTAGGCGTGGATTATTCGAGAATAATTAATCTTATTAAAGAGTCGGATTACGTTGAGTTTGCTGATTATGGTGACGGGATTGCTGATGAGTGGATTTATAAAGCTGAAGCTCGTCTTGGGTTGAAGTTGCCTGATAGCTATAAATGGTGGCTGAAGTGTTATTCTGGCGGGGAAATATCTGGGGAGGAGATTTATAGTATCTACGAAATGGATTTTGATAGTGTAAGGGGGGGGGATATCGTTTATATGTCAATCGTTAACGGTCGAAATGGGTTGTGTGGGAAGGAGAGGCTATTTATCTGCGAACCGCCGGGTGCAGGGGAATCATTTTATTTTGCCACGGACGATGGTCTTAATGATGGAGAGTATCCTGTTTATAGGCTTGAACTTTCTGATCAAACTTCTAGTTTGTATGCGAAAAACTTTATAGATTTCTTAGAAAAAAGAATAATGTCTTTCAGTTGAATAACGATTCTGCGTTTAAAAAATGGTTGAGAAAGGCTCGGTGCAAAAGCGACAGGAGAATTAGCTAGTTCTGGTGGGAAACCCACTGTTGAGTTATTTGGTGGGAAGAATGCTCAAACTCCTGGTGCTATAAACGTGGATGTCCGAGCAGATATTCAGTCTGGTATTCGAGCGGACGCAACGAAACTTCCTTTCAAGGATAGTTCGGTGGGAGAGATTGTTGCTAGTAACCCATTCATTCCCAAGAGTGCAGGTGGTACTAACTCAATGATGGATTTTCTTCCGGAAGCTACTCGCGTGGTTGAGCCTGGTGGAAAGATATTTGTCAACGCAAATGCTGCGAACCCTTACGGAAAAATACCAAGTGCGTAAAGGGGACGGATTTATTTAAATATTTAAAAATCCAGATGAGTTGATTAAATAAATCCGTCCCCTTTGACCCAATGTGGTGAGTTTGAAAACGATTGATACCCGAGGTAAAGGGTGGTCTTATGACATGAGAACCCATATGGACACCTTGCAAAGTTCAAAAATTACCGTGGATGGCGTACCGGCAACGAAAATTTTGGACATCCGAGTTCAACCGGGCGGAATGGCTGACGCGAGCAAGCTTATAGAGTATGGAAAGCAACGTAATATTACTGTGATTATTAAAGAGTTCGGTGGCTAATCATATGGCTGAAATTGAAATTGTCTTTAGCGAGAGGCTACATGATGGCGCTTCAGTTGTATGGGGGCGGCTAATACAACAGCTCAAAAACTTTAATGAGGATACCGTCATTGATGGCTTTACCGGCAAGAAAATAGGGTTGGCGGACGTTTCGAATTACTTGGAGAAAAACAAGTGTCAGAGTTTTTTTATTGAGCTGGCAAACGGTTCTGTCGAGTTTTCGTATGTGGCAGATAAAGCGTTTTATCGGCTTGATATGAAACACCTGGCGAATTCGATTGAAGTTGCACAGACCTTGATTGAAGCTTTAATCGATGAGCCCGGCTTTGTTCAGGCTCGAATTTACGACGCCGAGTATGATCGATGGCAAAATGCCGAGAGTCTTACGCTCTTTGAAGTTGAGCGCGTCGAACACGCTCATCTGCCCAAGAAAAGTAATGGGCTGCCTTTTCCGCTGACCCAAGAGGTCGTAGATATATCAAAAAATCCTGGGCGTTGGGTTTTAAGAAACGGCTACATTGAGGCGGTTGGCGCTTTCATGTGGGTAAGCAAATCCTTGCTTCAGTTAGTGGGTGTCGACGAAAAGAAGTTAATGGATATCGACTGCTTTGCAGTAGAAGATTTGGGCGGCGTTTTGAAGATTGCTGCCTATAATCAGTGCTTCACTGCAGCCGTAGGGGCTCAGGCAGAGAGGCAGGACTTGCTGAGAGAAGTTTTGTTTAACGCGTGAATTAGAGCGAGAATCGGGCGCGGGAAATAGGGTTCAGGCCACGGTTTTCTAATTAAAGTATTAATAGTGGTCTGACCCCCTATTTCTCGGTCGATGATATAACAGCGTAAAGGGGGCGGATTTATTTAAATATTAAAAATTTCTTATGAGTTAATTAAATAAATCCGTCCCCTTTAACCAAATGCAAGTGGTATCTGTAATAAGTGTAGTGCAGGTTTGACGGGTAATAGTGACCTGAATGGGGTGGTTAAACAATTCAGTCAGCGCTATCCTACTCTTCTGCTAAGAGTTACCGCTGAGGGAGGGGCAGCAATGCCAAATCGTCTAACAGTCCTAGTTAAAGATGGGAGAATAGTTAATGGACAATGAAGAAGCGCTTAAAGTCATTGACAGTATGATGTGGGTAAAGAAAGCCTCAATTTTCCTTCTGTTGCTTGATTATGCTCTACGTAACCTTGACTCGGCGAGTGATACGCAAAAAAAATGTCAGGAGGCAGTTGATAAGTGTTGGCGATGGTTGTCTGATCGAGGGCTCAGTGCTGATGAATTAGCATATTATCTAGACTCCGATGATATGCAGAGCGGACCGCTGGCAGAAGGAAATTTTGCATCTGAAAGCGTAGAACAAAATAGTTTAATTTTAATATTGTTGGTGATCGGTTTTTTTGCCAATAAGGCCTATAAGATTGTAGGGCTACAAGAGCAAATGTCTGAGCCGGTATGTGAGGCGGACGAGAGCTCTGCTGTATATATTGTTGCTTATATTGAACGGATAGGCTTGTCTGATAAGTTGAGTGTTTATCTATCTGCACACGTTTTGGAAAATAGGGGGCAATCCACGTTTTAATGCTGGCAGAGTTGCTCTTTAACGTAAAGGGCAAGGATTTATTTAGGACGTAAAAGTGACGGATTTGTTTAAATATTAGATTTAAAAACTCCAGCTAGGTCAATTAAATAAATCCGTCCCCTTTGCCCAGAGTGAGTATAAAAAATGGAAAACTTGGAACTCTCCGAGTTAAAATTTCCGAGTATGAGAGAGGAGCTGGTTTCCTATCTGGCAGGTTTGTCGGACTCAGATTACCAGTTCCGTGCCTGGGTAGAACGTTCATCGCCGAATTTAGCTTATGATGAACTTGATTACACAATACATTTTTTATATGACGATGCAGGGCTCGCTGAAAATGCATACACTTGGATAGGGCTAGTTTTGAAAAATGATCAGGAAGCTAGAGCCATCGAGGACGTGGTTCAAGCTATTGACGCGCTTTTTGATAAGTATGGTCCTGATCTTTCTGATAAAGAGTATTTGGAAAAAGAAGAGTGGGCACGCATAGTGTGCGTTTCTAAAGATGCTTTAAAAGTTTTGCTTCATGGTAAGTGAGGTTGTTTAACCGAGTTAAAGGGGCGGCACCCAGGCCGCCCGGCTTTTACTCAGGATGGATCGGTATTGAGTCTGCGACTGATGACATCCAGCAAATCACACCCATCGCGCAGCGGAATCGCCAGCAATTGGGCGAAGTCTTGAAGCACCACAGCATCGCTGCTGAGTTGGTCGCGGAAGGCCAGGTTTTCCAGCAGTTGGGTGACGGCGCGAATCCGGTACACGGCGGCGTCGTGGAGGACATCGAGGGGCGCATGGGTGTCGATAAGCAGGGCGGGGACGGTGCAGTCGTGGCCCGTGAGGGGCATGTATCGATTCATTGTCAGTACTCTGTTGGTGGATTAAGCCACCACTCATTCGTCGCCAAACGAATGGGTGGCGGCCGTACGCAGGTTGGCGAACCGGCAACAGAGAAAACCGGCAGACCCGAAGGTCTCCCGCGCACAGCCGCCATATCATGCACAGCTTTGCGGGTGCAAAAACACCTGCATAGAAGCGGGATGCTTTTGCGCTCTGTTGTCAGGTCGCCAAACCTGAATCGCCATGTGGGCGACGGCCCGGACTATAAGCCCGCACCCAAACCCACGCAAGGCAGCAAAGTACTGGCCCACTCCCAATGCCTCATGTCTTCACCCCCATTGCCGACACCCTGGCGATGATTAAACGCATCCACCCACCACCAACATTAAAGGACTGATGTGAAAAACCTTCTCCTGATTCTCCTCTCCACCCTCATCCTCGGCGGCTGCGTCAGCCAGCCCCTCACGCCCGAGCATCGTGCGCAGGTCAAGACGGTCAAAGTGCTGCCCGTAAAGTGGGAAAAGAACATGGTCTACATGGGCCGTGAACAAGCCTGGGGTGCGGCCCTGGGCGCCGGGCTTGGCGCGGGCGTCGGCATGGCCAGCGGCGCGTCCAAGTTGGGCACGGCGGCCTTGAGCGGCGCGGGGTTTGCCGCCGGCATGAAGGCGGGGCAACTGGCCGAGATGTCGACGCCGGCGGCGATCCTCACGGTGATGGACGCCGAAAATATCGACTTGGGTGTGTTGCTCAAGCAGGCCTTCATTGATGCCTTGGGTAAGACGTCATCGCTCAAAGTGGTGGGTGACGACGAGCCGGCCGATGCGCAGATTCAACTGACGGTAGGCGAGTGGGGCTTTCGCCTGACCCAGGGTTTCAGCAGCGTGGTCTACCCGACGCTCACCGTGGTGGCGCGCATGGACCGTGGCGACGAGATGCTCTGGCGCACGGTGGAGTCGATCACGCCGTTCAATGGCCAGAATGTCTACGGCTACACGCCGCTCACATATCGCACTGATCCTGAGGCGTTGCGCCGCGCGTTGACGGGTATCACGCAGATCTCCGGGAGTTATTTGGTGAAGGAGCTCAAGTAGACCAGCGAGAGGTCGCCGCGTGGCTTGCGGTGGCTGATCCTGACGCGAGCAGTTTGATAGAACCCGCCGAGCACCTTGAACATTTTGTATATCCCATTGTCTTTACCCCGCCCACCCGCAACCGGTCGGGCTGCATGGACTGCAGCGTTTTCAAATGACATTAAGGATTAATGTGAACCTCGCCCCCCAAGCCTCTTTTCTGTCACCGCCCGCTGTGGTGCACAGGCGCGCGCCTGCGTTTCAGGAAGGCACCCTGGGGGAATGCATTCGGATCAATTGATCCCTCGCTTAGCACACCTACTGCCGCCGGGCCTATTGGCGGCTTTTAATGTAGTTCATGGAGTTTGAAATGAAGCGTAAGCAGTTCCAGAAAAGCCTGTTGGCACTCATGGTCGGCGCAATCAGTACGCAAGCGCTGGCGGTGGAATTCGACTTGGGGCAGGGCAAGAACATTTGGGTCGGCGAGACCTTTAATGAGTCATTGATTATCAACGGGACGTTCTCCGAAGTAGTGGTGCCGACCACCACCAACCCTGCCGGACTGGGTGTGGCCAACACCACTATCCAGGGTTCGTTGATCAACCGTGCCGACATCACTCTGGATTCCCAGGGCGCCGCCATCCGTGCGATTGCCCTGGATCCGCTGTTCTGGTCGGGCCCGCAGAACCTGAGCCCGGGAACTGTCACCGGGGACGTGGTCCAGGCGGGCAACATTCTTATGAAAAATGGGGGTTACGAGGGCCTTGAGATCGGCGCGACGACCATCGGTGGAAGTGTCATCAACTCTGGCACCATCCGTTCCACGCTGCCCCTGACGCCGCCGGCTTCACCTTCCTACGTGGATGGCGGCGAAGGCATTTACCTGCATGGCACCACCATCGCCGGCGACGTCTCGAACACCGGTGTGATCGACATGAAAGGTGATTACGCCATCGGCCTGATCCTCGACCGCCAGAACAATCTGGGTACCACCGTCGGCGGCAAAATCCTCAACGCCGGCACGCTCAAGGCGACGGGCGAGGGCGCCTGGGGCATCGAGGTGGAAACCGACACCAACCCTCTGCGCATCGAAAACAGCGGCCTGCTTTCTGCCAACGGCAATGACGCCAAGACGGTGATGTTTCTAAACGGTACGGTCGACTACATCCTCAACACCGGCACCGTCGAGGCCACGGGCACCAACGCCAATGCCTTCGAGTTTGCCGGGGCAACCTTTGCCCAGAACAGCGCGACCGGCGCGCGCGGCATCGTTAACCGCGGCACGATCAGCGCCGATGGTACAGCCATTCATGTAGATGCCACGGACCAGACCTCGGCGTTCGAGATCAACCAGCAAGCCGGCGAAATCCGCAGTAACGCCGGCATCGCCATCGACGCGGCAAACCTGGCCACCTTGAACTGGACGGGCGGCAAGATCATCGGCGACGTGCTCAACGTCAACGCCGTGAATATCGCCGGCCAGGCCGATTTCACCGGCAGCCGCATCATCGCGCCGGTATCGGTCAACTCGGGCTCGCTGAACCTGTCGGCGCCCGGTACTGCGATCACTGGCAACCTCAACGTTGCTAGCGGCGCAGGTATTGATATGCACCTGGCCGACAGCGTAGTGCCGACCACGCCGTACCTGACTGTCAACGGTGCAGCGAATTTCGCCCAGGCTTCGAAGCTGACCGTGAGCGCCAAGCCGGGCGACTTCGCCAGCACCAACAACGGCACTCAGTACACCCTGTTGCAAGCCACCAGCGTGCAAGACAATGGCCTGTCTGTGGCCAGCTCGTCCTCTCTGCTGAACGTGCTGAGCTACTCGGCCGACGCGCAAACGGTCAAGGCCGTAGTGGCGGTTAAAGACAACCAGCAAGTGCAGCAGGAGCTCGCCGCGGTGGGCGCCGGCGCTGCGTCAGCGACGGCGGTGAACACCTTTAAAAACGACGTACTGAGCGGACTCAATCAGAACGACCCAGTGTTCCAAACCCTGGCTGACGCCGGCACAGCACAGCAGCTTGCTCAGGTCAGCGAACAACTCAAGCCGGACGTCAATCGCGGCGCCCTGGACGTGGCGTTGTCGGGCCAGACCGTGGTCAACGGCGCGATCTTCAACCGCCTCACCGACCAGCGCGAAAGCCATCAAACCGGCGGCGTGTGGGTGCAGGGCCTGAGCAGCAACATGGACCAGGACGGGCGTGGCGGCAACAACGGCTACTCGGCCAACAGCAGCGGCATGGCCGTGGGTGTGGACGGGCGCTTGAACGACACCACCACGTTGGGCGTGGCGTACAGCTACCTTAACTCCAACATCCATTCCGACCTCGGCAACAAGACCGATGTGGAGGGCCATGCGCTGTCGCTGTACGGCAACTGGTCGCTGCAAAACTGGTTTGTCGACGGCAGCCTCAGCTATGGCCATAACGACAACGACAGCAAACGCCATATCGCCGGCACCACAGCCAAGGGCAGTTACGACAGCAATGTGCTGTCTGCCAGTGTGATCGGCGGCTACAGCTTCAAGCCGTCGCAGGCCGTGGTGATCGAGCCGCGCGTGGCAGCGCGTTACGCCAACGTGCGCATGGACGGTTTCAACGAGAAGGGCTCCTCGGCCGCGCTGAGCACCCAGTCGCAACGCTATGAAGTGGGCGAGCTGGGCGCTGGTGTGCGCTTGGCGGGCAACTTGCCCATGGGGGCCGGTAGCTTGCAGCCGGAAGCAACCTTGATGGCGTATCACGACCTGATGGGTGATCGCGTCGCACAAACCTCCAGCTATGTGCTCGGCGGTTCTGCGTTCACCGTCACCGGCGCTTCGGTGGCGCGTGACAGCTATGAAGCCAGTGTCGGCGTGAACTACCAGGTGTCGGACTTTACCGTGGGTGCCAGCTACACCCGCCAGGCCCGCAGTGGTTTTGATGCCGATGGGGTCATGCTCAAGGCGCGGTACGCGTTTTAAGTATTACGGCCGATAGAAAACGGCATCGGGCTGCGGTTCTCCCACGTAGCCCGAGCCAGACTTTTAAATGTGCTCAAGGAAGTAACCCATGAAAAAGACCTCACTCTTAATCCTCGCCCTGGTCTTGGCCGGCTGCCACTCCACTGCCAGGAACTCCTCGCCAAGCCTGCTGACGGACGGCGTCCAGTTGCAGCAGAAAAAGGTCGAGGTGGACGCCGAACACGCCAAGGTCATCATGAAGGCAACCGGTTTTACCTATCCGGTGCAGTTCTCCGTACGCCGTAGTTCCGATGCAGACCAGCGACCGGAAATCCTCGGGACGGTGGTGGATTCCGGCCGTGGCAAGGTATTCGGCTGGATCGCCAAGATGAACGAAGTGGGCAACAGCGCCGTCGCCAAACGCTTCCCGCAGTTGGAAGTGCAGGCTGACCCGGGGCAGCCCTTTGAAGTGATCGGCGAGTCACGGGTCTACAACGCCAACTATGTCGGCCTCGTCAAAACCTATGTGTATGAGTGCGGCCCCATGAGTTCGACCTTCAAGCCTGAGAAGCAAAAGGTTTACCTGGTGGAATTCGTGATTATCGGGAAGGGCTGTGAGCAGCATGTGTATGACGTAACTGCGCCTAATGAGCGTGTCCCGGTGGCGACTGTGGCGGCGACAGGAAATATTCCGTCGCTCTAAGTTGCTTTAACCCGAATCGCCAGCCCCTTGCGTCTGACCTTGTGAACGGATCATTCATTCACGAGGTTCAGCCCATGTCCCGTCCTCTTCTGCTGTTGCGTCCTGCCGCCCAAGGCTTCACCGTGACCCTGCTGGTGGCGCTTGCCGGGTGTGGGCTCTCTTCATCCCGTGACGTGGCCAAGCCCGCTGAGTCGGCGCCTGTCGTGGAGGTGCAAAGTGAGCCCGCCAGCGTCCAGGGGGCCATGGTCAAGCGGATGGTTGCGCCTGCACCGATGGCGTCGCGATTGGTCATGAACGACTCGATCGCCATGCAATACCAGACCGAGCCTCGGGAGCACTATCAGAACCTCCCGGACAACCCGATTCGCAGCGTTGCCGAAACACCGGTCTCCACCTTCAGCGTCGATGTCGACACCGGCAGCTATGCCAACGTACGACGTTTCCTTAATCAAGGCAGCCTGCCGCCCGAAGGTGCTGTGCGACTTGAGGAGATGGTCAATTACTTCCCTTATGACTACGCCTTGCCCACCGACGGCTCGCCCTTTGGCGTGACCACTGAAGTAGCACCGTCACCCTGGAACCCCCACACCCGACTGTTGCGCATCGGCATCAAGGCCTCGGACCGCGCGGTGGCAGACCTGGCACCGGCCAACCTGGTGTTTCTGGTGGACGTATCCGGCTCGATGAATCGCCGCGAAGGCCTGCCGCTGGTCAAGAGCACCCTGAAACTGTTGGTGGATCAATTGCGCGACCGGGACCGCGTCTCGCTGGTGGTCTACGCCGGCGAATCGCGAGTGGTGCTCAAGCCCACCTCGGGCCGGGACAAAACCAAAATCCGCAACGCCATCGACCAACTCACCGCCGGCGGCTCCACCGCAGGCGCGTCGGGGATCGAAATGGCCTACCAAATGGCCCGCGAAGGGTTTATCGACAAAGGCATCAACCGCATCCTGCTGGCCACCGATGGCGACTTCAACGTGGGCGTCAGTGACTTCGACAGCCTCAAGCAAATGGCGGTCGACCAGCGCAAAAGCGGCGTGTCCCTGACCACCCTCGGCTTCGGTGTGGATAACTACAACGAACACCTGATGGAACAACTGGCCGATGCCGGTGATGGCAACTACGCCTATATCGACAACCTGCGCGAAGCCCGCAAAGTGCTGGTGGACCAGCTCAGCTCAACCCTCGCCGTGGTGGCCCGGGATGTGAAACTGCAAGTGGAATTCAATCCGGCGCAGGTCAGTGAATACCGATTGCTGGGTTATGAAAACCGCGCCCTGAAGCGTGAGGATTTCAACAACGACAAGGTCGACGCCGGCGAAATCGGTGCAGGGCATACAGTGACCGCGTTGTATGAAATTGTCCCGAAGGGTGAACAGGGTTGGCTGGAGCCACTGCGCTACGCATCGGCGGCCAAGGCTGACGGTAAAACTGATGAGTTGGCGATGTTGCGGGTACGCTACAAACCAGCGGAAGGCGGCGATAGCCGACTGATCGAACACCCGATCAGCAACCAGCACAGTGGCAAAACCAGCGACGACCTGCGTTTCTCTGCTGCCGTGGCCGCCTTCGCCCAGCAACTCAAGGGTGATGGCCGCTACACTGGCAGCATGAGTTTCAAGGACACGGCCGCATTGGCCCGCTCCGCTCGGGGCGACGACCCTTTTGGTTTGCGCGGCGAATTTGTGCAACTGGTCGAATTGGCCCAGAGCCTTCAGGCCCCGGCCAGACACTGATCCACCTCAAAGGAGTGCGCCACCTGATGGATTCACCCAGCGACGAAGCCCTGCTGTCCCGCTACCGCAGCGGCGACGGTGCAGCGTTCGAGGCCCTGTATGCGCGGCATCGACAGGGCCTGTACCGTTTTCTGGTGTCCTTGAGCAACAAGGCCGAACTGGCCGAGGAAGTGTTCCAGGACACCTGGCTCAGCCTGATCCGCAGCACCAGCGAGCCACAGGGGCGGGCGAGTTTTCGCACCTGGCTGTTCCAGATTGCCCGCAACCGCCTGATCGACCACTGGCGCAAGCACGGCATCCACAACCCGCTGCACGACAGCTACGATGAGCAGCTTCACGGCCAGCCCGACGACAGCGCCGGGCCTGAGCAACTGCTGAGCCTGAGCCGTGATCAGGCGCGCCTGGACAGCGCACTGCAAGACTTGCCCGAAGACCAGCGCGAAGTGTTCCTGCTGCGCCTGCATGGCGAGCTGGAAGTGCCACAAATCGCCGCGCTCACCGGCGCCCCACTGGAAACGGTAAAAAGCCGCTTGCGTTACGCCCAGCAGAAACTGCGCCGACTGCTGGCCGAGGAGGTACCCGCATGACTGACCCCCGACATACCCAGGACTCGAACGACGAGCTGCTGATCGAGCATTTCCGTCAACACACCAGCGGCGAGCCGCCGGCTTCCCTGGACGCCTTCATCCTGGCCACCGCCCACCGTGAAGCACCGGTGCGGCAACCCGGCCTGTGGCAGCGTTGGTTACAGGCCTGCCAACGGCCGCGCTGGCAGATGGCGTTTGCCACCGTCGCGGGTGTGGCCCTGATGATTGGTTTGGTAACGCGCTCGCCGGTGCCGCAGCCGGAGTTATCCACAGGCACTTACGCGGCCGCCCCGCAGGAACTGGCCCGCCCGGCCCCGGCTGCCGCGCCGATGGCTCGATTCTCCGTGGCTCCGCAGGCTGACAGTGCGCCGCAGGTGCAGGCAGAAGTCGCGGGTTCGCTGGCGGATGAGCCGGTGGCGAAGATGAGCAAGCGCTCGGCTGTTGTGCTGCCGCCATTGGAGCAAGGGCTGCAGGAGATCCTGCGGTTGCGGCAGGCGGGAGAGGCGAAGGCGGCGGATGAGAAGCTGCTGGAGTTGCATAAGCGCTTTCCCAAGGAGGATCTGCCGGCGCGGTTGGAGGCGTTGAAAAATCCTTGAGGTGGAGGTCGCCAGCCGGTGGTTGACGAGAGACTTCCGGCCTTTATAATCATTCGCAACACGGCCCCTGTCGGTTGATGCGCTTCGGTGCAGCAATTGCTCAGGGGTTTTTTATTGCCTTGATTTTTTCGATTACCAATCGCGCTCCTGCCAGTGGTGATCCACTCCCATGCCCTCCAAATTCAGATCAAGGTGGGACAAGTCTGGAAAGTCATTCTCCAATAGTGCTTTCAGCCGTCGTCCCCAGCTTGATGACGGATTGATGATATTCATCAATTGGTGAGTGAGGCTTTAGATCGCTCTGTAGCGATCATTCCGCGGGCTATCAATATCTCAAGTTGGTCCTGGTAGCTCTGCCAAGGCTTAGGTTAACCCTGGATCATTGGTGCATCACTTTAGGCATGTGCGAGTTCCTCCAGCTTGAAATCGATGCAAGCGCCCGCCCTTCTATGTGTGGCGTCACTCGGGCTTTCACTTTGCTGTTCGAGGAACTTATGGTCAGCCAGAAAACTGCTACTTTATTTGCATCTTCCTCCTTATCTTGCGCCCACAAAAAAGCCCCAGGCCTTTCGACCTGGGGCTTTTTCATCTGTATCTGGTGCCCCGGCGTCGTTTGAACTGGGCGGTAAGACGCCCGCATTTATTGGGTTTCTTTGGTGGCGCGTCGGCTAGGCATACACGTGGGCATACACCAGCTAAATTGCTGGAGTACATATTCATCTTGGAATGCAGCTGTTTGCCGTGTCGCGGCAACCGGTTCACCAATGCAAATACTTACTCAATATTCGCCGCGATATTCCCTTTCCATCTCGTGTTTAAATTGGAGTTGTTCGTCAACTACGCAGCCAGCCCCTGAAAGCATCGTTGCGATTTTCTCAATTACCTCACGCACGTTCCGAAGGTTAATGGTCGCGAGGCCAGGCAGCGACGGCTTCCCATCTCTGTCCTCTGGATAGCGAAATGCCTGAGACGTAGGGTCTATCGATGCAAATTCGTCGATGAGGCGGCCAGCTTCTTTTAGCTTCTCAACTGAATCACCTGGTGCTATTTCAGCTAGGAGGGGATAACAGATCGCCCACAGTTTTCCGATATGGTGATCTTTCGGAAAGCCTTTCTCCTTACCGATGACTAACCTACCCATCTGAATGAGCTCTTTGAGCTGTAGTTCCAGATACTGTCGGTATAGAAATAAAATAGGATAGACCTGAGTGTCTTGACCTGAGCTGCGCTCCTCAATGCGCTGAACCAGAATATCGGCAGCGTCCTTGTACCCTGACGCATAAAGCGTCCAACGATACCCCCCTCCCCAATTTACACACGCGTTGTTCCACCAGTCCTCCTGTGACTTAAACAGTCCGTCTTCTGAGGACGGGAACGCAGACGGTCGTATGAAAAAATCAGGGTCAAGCAAAGAGTCTGGATCGCTCATTTTGAAGCCTCAATTAGGGGGGGGGCGAGTGGCGAGTATAGAAGCTCAGTCGAAGCTCTGGAAAAGTGACGAGCGCTGTAAGCTTTCATTCGCGCTAGCTGTCCGATGTGGTTTCCCGGTTGCTCAGAGCGAGTGATGTACCTAGCAGGCAGCAAAAAATTTGCCGGGGCCCCTGGAGAGTTTTGCTAGGTACGGGGCATGAAACCCGTGGGATCGAGTTAGTGGAAGGCGATGGAAGTTACTGAAATTTCAATCGTTGAAATTGAAAGGATTTTGAGAAAAAGAAGGCATCGTTACCGTTTTGGTAACGGTGCTCTCAGATGGCTAAAACGGTAGGGAAAATTCACAGGGGAACTGGAGTTTGCCAGGTTCACCTCGTAACTTAGCTGGGTTACTTTCCGCTAACACGATCCTGCGGGTCTCCCATCCCGTGCCAAAATGACATGCTCAGGGGGCCGTTAATTTACCGAAGGTAAGGGCAGGACCTATCCATCCTCGCTGGCGGAGCCGTTGCGAATGGGGTGGGGGGGATACCTTCATAAACTCGTGTTACTAACGTTACGCTCGTTACGCAACGTAATAACCAGTTGATTTTAATGGGTTTTTAACTGTTACACATTCGAGTTCTTGTGTTGCGCAAGCTTGTTACACGTTCAATCGGTGTTACATTCCGACGTTTGCTGATGCTCTTTAGTGCGCTGGCACACTATCGTCCGGAATAGAGCTACCCTAGATCGATGCGAATAACTTAGGAACCGAAGCGATATGTGCATCAACGGGGACAGGATTAGTTGCGCTGTGTGAGATTCATAGTGAGAATGTGCGAATAGGAGTGTTAATGCTGCTGTTGGCCTTAGAGCGTCTGTCGGTCAGTGCTCCACTCTGAATTCATAGAACCACGTAATTTCGGTAAACTGGCCTACGGTCGCCAAACTTGCAACACTCATGCCCGGAGCGCATATGCGCTATCTCGGTCCGCCCAGGCGAACCGATAGCGCCCATTGCCGTCAACGGACCTTGACTGCACCGCTTCATAGCTGGTCAGATCTTTTAGATCTGTCCGCTAGATGGAGTATCTTCAAGCTTCAACAAGAGACGTTTTACCCCAATCCTCCCGCCATGTTAAGTTCGCGAACCCATGCTCGACATCTGCCGAAACGGTCGCAAGAGATACAACCCTTCCCTGGTCCTGATCAGTTCTTTCTTTTGGCCCAACTGCCATTCCGCAAGGAGCGTCGCGCAACCCACATTTATCAGCCAAAGCCGTACTCGAAACGATCAAAAATCTAGCGGGCGATAAACTGCTTAAACCAAAGGTTCTCTGGTGGGCCCATCTTCCTATATCTATTCCAGAATCCAAGATTGGAATAAATACCCAGTCTGGCTGATATGTTCTAATTAAATCATCTGCAAGCGGGCGAGCTTCTACGTCTTGGCAAATTAAAATTACGCATCTGCCAAATCCGTCAATGTCGGCTACGACTATTTCCTCACCAGAGCAGTTATCCTCCATTAGAAGTTTTTCACCTGGGTCACTCAGCCCGTAAAGACTTGCTCGCTTGGCGTCAAGTCCCGCTTGCCATAATTTTCTCTGGCGCCACAAAACTGTACCGTTCCCATTCACTACACTGCTTTCATTCCAGGCTTGGCCCTCGTCGCCGCCCTCACTTTCTTCTCTTTCGACAGTTGCCCCAGAGCCTAGAATACAAATTCTGAACTCTGCGGGAGAAGTAAAAAGCTCGTTAGCCAATTCGTCAGCGGTTGTACAAGTCACCATAAGCTCAGGCGCAAAAGCGATATCAGTTTTGGCAGCAGCGACTAACGCATTGGTAATGCACGTCTTAACATCACGATCTTCAGCTACTAAGAAATTGAAAAAAAGTCGTCCCTCTTCGCTTCTCTCCGTAACTTTCAGGTGGCATTCTTTTTGGGCGACCGGAACAAATGTAACTGTTTCTGCGCCGGCGACTGCACCTGGCATTACTCCTTCCGAAGCTGAGGATGCTCTAACTATAAGTCGAACAGCTATGGGCCGCTCATCTATTTTTAATTTGCTCTCAACTACAGAAAGTGCCGCAAACCGATCAGATAAGCATTCCCCGCTTGAGGCAAATTCATCCCTCGGCAATCGAGTCAACGGGCCCCGTGGAACTAAATTATGCTCATTTAAGGTGCCGTATGCACCTGAAAACATGCGTGCATCCCTGGCATCTTGAAGCCATTTTGGAATAGGTGGTCTCTGGCCCGATTGTCCGTTAATCAATATAGATCGAGGGTGCACTCTATAAAAAAATTCGTCTATTATTCTCATTACTTCCAACATTGCGCCCTTTCTAAGCGGAACACTTTGCTGGCTGATGAGGTCAATAATCTTAGTGCACGCTTGGTCTCCCTCATCAATACTTAGGGAAAGCTCAACTGCGAGGCAAAATTTTTCGTCCGGAAGCATAACTCTCGTTAATGTACTAGACGAAAGAATTCTAACCTTGTACCAGTATTCCAAGAACAAATCTGCAGGATTCATATTGGCCTCTATCAGGACGAAGTATCCGGACCGTTTCTGCCAATATATCCCCGACTACCAATCACTGGGGTGCGGATGTCGTTTGTGCTGGCATATAAGTCTAAGTAAACCCCTACGTTAGCTAGTGCTACGTTAAGTGCATTCAATTGCTCGCTAATACTTAAACGCTGTTTGTCGCCAAATGTTTTTCTCCGGCGTTCAAGGTTTCTCACTATCTGGCTGGCGCATTCCGCCGCCTTTTTCCCGATTTCGTTTAATAATTCAAAACGCCCGGAAGGAGTAATAAATACGACCAAATCGGTGAGTACCTTTAAAAAGCCGACAGCCATGGCTGGTGAGCGACCGTAATAATTCGCCATGTTAGTTCTCAGTCTAACGTCAGCAGTACCAAATACGTTACTACTGAAAGATAGTGCAATGTCAAGATTTTCAGGGTCGCGCATAACTGCGCGTGCTAGGTTTTGAAATCTAAGCATAAGTAAGTTTGAAGAACCCGACTTAAATGTGGCCTTCAAAGCGTGATTAGCTGCATCAGCATTCGAGACAATAGGAATAGGTCCTTCTGACATTCGCGAGTGTAGCTCAAATGCAAGCCGGTTTAATTCATCACTTTTTGTGCTTGCCATTTCGCTACTTAAAAGTTCAAGGCCAAGCTGAAAGAGACCGTAGGCGTGCGGGAACTCTAGTTTCGCAATGTTTACATCGCCTTCTAAAAGAATTACATCAATTTGCGAGGCTAATAGTTCGGTTTGCTGATCTTCAGGGATATTTGCTATGCCTGCTATATCGTGCAGCACTGATCGGATTTCTCCTACAGTCTGCATCGCAGCGTCCAACTCAAGTGACAAAACATACAAGCGGGCGGCTTTTCTTCTATACATTACTCGTCTAAGTTTTGAGGTGATGGTATTCATTTCTGAATATAAAGAGTCTATTTCCTCAAGGAGTGAAAGTTCGTCTTCACGCTCAAACATAAAGCCATAAGTAGCGAGAAAGGTCTCTAGCTTAACTAATAGCAAGTTTTTCCAAATGTCTGGTTTGTTTAAGCTTACCATTCTCAGCAGGTCTAGGCTTTTAGATCTCAAGGCCACCGCTTGAAATGGGTCGTCAGTGATACCGTCGATTGTCTCGGTGGTATTTATAAGGGCTGATATATAATCTATATCTTGCTCTTCACCTTCGAGTTCGGCTTCTAATGCGCTCTCTAAGAGGTGCTGAAGTTCGGCAACAGCTCTCTCGGGCTCCATTGTACTAAGTTTGGACATGTACTCAGCAGTCGCTTTTTTAGGCAGCAAACGCCTTCTAACAATATCAATTAGTTCTCGGTTTATTTCTGGTACTTCTAATTCAAAATTCGTTAAGTTTGTGGCAAGCCTCATGTAGTTAAGTGTTAGTGGGTCAAGAGTAGGGTCCGCAGCGATGAACGGCGATAATGTTTCATAGAACGGTACGTTGTCATCGGCAGCAATAGAGAGAAGCTCTATATCTTGCAGTACTGAACCTACAGAGAATCCACCAATACGTGTTAACTCCGAAATGGCACGGGCTTTTGCGTCACTTTCTTCAGATGTATCTCTTCGAGAAACGCGCATCGGTACTGCGCGAACAGCTACTTCATTGTTTCTTTTTACGCGAATAGCTGCAGCAACCCTTGAGGCGCCATCTATGTTTTGTCTGTTTAACACAAAGCAAAGTGCAACAATGTCGGGTAACTGTATGGTGCAGATGCCTGCGACATCGGCGAGACCAGTCCGACTGTCAATCAGAACTAAATCATAATTTTCTTTTGCCCAATTTTTAAAAGATTCGAGGAGTAATCCTCCACCATGCTCATCATAGAATTTTGTCCATGAAAATGCAGCCAGTGCTTCCTCGTAAGGCAATGTCTTAGGCGTCGATATGTTT
The DNA here is from genome assembly GCF_013386485.1 of Pseudomonas sp. P7758. NCBI lineage: Bacteria > Pseudomonadati > Pseudomonadota > Gammaproteobacteria > Pseudomonadales > Pseudomonadaceae > Pseudomonas > Pseudomonas sp. P7758. The sequence goes on from NZ_JACARS010000074.1 coordinate 36,917, forward strand.
CTACTGCCTGCACCGATATAGTCAAGAGATCCTTCAGTATTGAACTGTTCTGAAGAGAATAAAGATCTAACTACATGTTCAAAGCGACAGTCAGTATCTAAGTTTTCAATAATTGAATCGAGTTCTTGTTGGGTGGTTATCGAGCTTAGCTGGGAACTCCATTCCCAAAGAATATCCAATATGCCTGGATCATCCTTAAACAGCTTTGCGTCAGCGGCTTCTATTAATCCTCTAAAATAATAAACTAGTCCTGGAGCCTCTAAGTCCCAATCCATTACGAGGACGCGCTTGCCATTCATAGCCGCTAAAAACGCTACGTTTGCTAGCGCCATCGTACGTCCTACCCCACCTTTATAGGAGTAAAACGTAATTATTTTTCCAGGTTTCTTAGTAGACATGATCACGCCACATTGAGCTGTACAGAGAATGTTTGAACTTGTTTCATGTAGGGCGGGAGTTTACCGTTTGCACGATCCAATGAAAAAGACTTGGAAGGGGCTGTAATTGTTTCAATTACAGATTTCGCCCGGACTAAGTCGAACGAATATTTTGCGGCGGGCGTAAGAAAATTTATTACGTGAACCCCATCTTTTCTGAAATCCGTGATTCCCAGCTCGCGGAGCTTTTTTATTTTTCGACTTACTGTTTCAACTCGCTCCCCCAGCATCTCAGAAAGCGCAGTATTGGTCCGAGATGCCTCACTCAATTTGTATATATAGCCGACATAAGCAGCATCATATAAGACAGTATCAAACTCGTCGCTTGGGCGACTTATGAGTACTTTAGATGCCAATAGTTGAGCAAAACTTATCTGACCCAACATGTACGACGAACGGTGAGCTAAATCTGCCGTAGGACTATTTCTGACAGCCGTAATGGAGTCGGCAGGTGCTTTCCGCAATGCTTGGTTGAAAAGTTTGGCCAAAGCATCGGTCAGCACCTGAAGCTCTTGAAGCGAGTGGCTAGACACAGCGACCTCAAGGTGGCCTGCGATCACTGCCATGTGCTCGGGCTTGAGGTCCTCAGGGTTGAGACCTTGGAGGACAAGGTTTTGCAGAAAATCGGCTGTGGACATTTTCAATGGTTCTCCTATATGCAGCGACTATAGGCAGAAAAATGGGGTTGATCAATTAAATATCAATGATGTGTAATTGACTGCAAACCCCGTTCGCCTTGGCAAATGACGGGTTGTTTTTTACGCAGAGCACGTGGATCAATGCGTACAGCAGGGCTTTCCTTCAAGCTGCTTGGTCATTTCGTGGTTAGGCACATAGCTTTTTTTACGGTATGGCCAATTTTTCAGATTAGCGGTATCGGTGTGAGCCAATTTTCAGAACAGAGAGCCGCCTCTAGGCATGGGTGTAAATCACATCGTGAAATCACGATATGAGGACTATGCAGGTCCATATGGCAGTAGTTAAATGGGGTGAATATGAAGCAGCCTCGTTTCGCAGGCTGCTTCGGGCAGGGTTGAGGTTAGGCCGCCAACAGGTCAAGCAGGCTGTGTTGATGTGATCGTTCGGCAAGTTCTCGGAAGGTCCAGCTTCCGAAGTTTTCACCTTGCTCAGGGATTTCCAGCTTCAGCAGCGCAACCGGATCTTGACTAATCAGTCTTCGCGCAGCCCACAGCTTGCCGCCGGTCTCCAGCAGTGCTTTCGCAGCCTCGTTCCACTGTTCTTCCAGCACAGTGTTCGCCAGGTGAGCCGCTTTGTTCTCGATCTTGGCGCGTTCTTTTTGTGCCTCAGTGATGTGCAGGTCAATCGTCACCAGCTCTTGCTCCAGCGCGGTGATGTTTAGTTGTTGGCGACGGTGATGCTCAGCCGCAGCCGTGAGGTTTTTTGCTGCCTTTTGAGCTTCCGCGTTAGCGGCTTTCTCGCCCTCCAAATCGCCCCAGGCTACCGCCTGCGCGTAGGCGGTGGCTGCGTCCGTTTCAGCTTGTCGAGCCTTTGCCATATCCTCCTGATCACTCTGGCGGACCTGCTGCAACCTGGTCTCGATGCTGCTGCGCTTTTCGTTAAGCTCCATCTCGTCGGCTTTCCAGTTCGCAATGCCGCTGAGGTAACCCGCAGCCAAGCTCTCACGGTTCGCCAGAGCCTCGAGGCGATCGATTTTTTGATTCAGGCGATAGATCTCATGATCTCGTGAGTCGATGCGTCTTTTGTGATCGTTGATTTCATCTTGCACTGCCCATTGACGGCCTTGCTGGATAACCTCCGGGTTTTCTAGCGCTTCTTCGAAGGGCACCATGTCGCGCTGAATGCTCTCCATTTCGAGGGTCAGTGTCTCGCGGCGGTCTTTCAGTTCTTGGATAGTGTTCATCTGTATGGTCTCTGGATACTGCGGTTGATAGGGATGGTTGTCGAACGGCTGGCGAGGCCGAAAATGAGCCGGTGCTACCTCGATCAGCAGGCATGCTGTTAGGCGGCCTTGGCCTCGCCTTCATCCGTTCCTGGAACGGTCTTCACCACGTAGCAGCGTTGAGGGCCTAAACCAGGCAGGCGAATCAAGCTGTACGCCTTTCCGTCGGTTCCCGGCTCGAGCACGCCCCGTTGCAGCAGCTCCTTGTTCACCGCACTGATATTCATGCCCTTGAAGATTTCGGCCCTCCAGGCTTCCGGCAATACGTAGTAGGTGTTGGTGGTGTGCAGGGCATCGCCCATGCCGTGTTCCATCGTCTTGCGAAAGCCCAGTCGATCAATCGTGCGTGGGCCGTGTTCATCGATCTTGGCGGCGGCAGACTCCCAGCGGGTAAAGCGGCTTTCTCCAAAGCGTTCGATGACTTGTCTCAGTCGCGCTAAAATCGCATCGCCCTCGAAGTTACCGGCGCCGCCACGCTCGGCTAGCCACGCATGCAGACACACCCGTGCGGCGGTCGTAGCCGTGCCATCGGGCCAGCCGGTGACGCCGAAAGCGGTGGCCAACTCTCCCGCCGCTGCTGCGAGGCCAAAGCGAAGGGCTGCACGTTGGGCTTGCCCACTGGCCGATGCAGGTAGGTTTTGGGTGATGAACTGCTCCACCGTGCGGCGAATGATCACCGTCCATCTGAACATTTCTCCTGGCGCGCACAGTGCGTGTAGGAAGGCGGTGAGGGGCGTTCCGTAGTATTTGGCTACGCGGGCCTTGAGCGCATCGGAGAGGGCGGCTGCGTCTTCGAAACCGTTCAGCACATCGAACATGCCGAGGCCCTTGCTGGCATCCGCTGGCACCGCAAGCATGCGCACCTCCATGCCCGCTTTCAGCTCCTTGTTTGCATCCGCCATGTGCTGCGCCAATGTCTTCTCGCCGGTCGAGAGAAACAGTAAGCGCCACTCTTGCACCTGTCGGCCCGCTTGTCCTCGATCATTCGCCCGGGCCTTGCCGGTGCCGTTACCGAGCATGTAAACCGTCTCGCCAATAATGCGCGGGTCGCACATGCCGATTTCATCCAGCACCAGGAGGCCGTCTGAGTGTGCAGCGGCGATGGACTCCAAGGCGTTATCTGTTGAGCGCCACGAACGCACCAGACGCGGCCCCCCATAAACCGAGGCAGCGACCTGTAAGTGGGTAGTCTTGCCCCCGGAGCTGTCACCGTAGAGATGGAAGCCGCCTGACTCATGTCCGAGTAGGTTCAGTAGAGGTCCTGCAAACGCCACAGAGACGACAAATGCCAAGCGGTGGTTGCCAACGCACAGTGCGCCGATTTGCTGCTGCCATTGCTCCAGAGAGCCCGCCTCGCTGATCGGTGGCAACTGCGCACCGGCCTCATAAAAATGCAGGTGTTCGGCGTGCGAGCCAATCTGTTGTTCGGGCAGAAGGAAGGCGTTGTCATGCCAGCCCAGGCGCGTTACCAAACGTGCGCGCTGGGCGCTGTCGAAGCCGCCGAGATAACTCTGCAGGTCGTTGCGGGCATTGCGCCCCGATCGACTTCCGGCAAGGCGTAAGCCCATGTCGATCAGTGGCCCAATTACGTCCTTGCCGAAGTCACCAGTCATCGTTCGGGCCGGAATGTTCCAGCGTTTTTTGGCGCCGTCCGGGTCGTCGAATTCGACCAACAAACCCTAGTTATGGCCCTTGTCGTCGCGGGTGCGGGCGATGATTTCGAGAGGCGAATACACGGCGCATACACTTGGGCATACACGGCAGGAAGTTGCAGGGGTAGACAGGGACGGATAGTCAGAAACAAGAAAGCCCGCGCAGGGCGGGCTTCTTGGGGTGTTTCGTAGACTGTCTGAGACAGCCCGAGACTGCTATATGGTGCACCCGGCGGGATTCGAACCCACGACCCCTGCCTTCGGAGGGCAGTACTCTATCCAGCTGAGCTACGGATGCTTGTGCGGGCGACATCATACCCATGTCGACCTTGGGCGTCCATGCCGCTTTTCGCCCGGCCGCCCGTAGGAATACGCGCCGCTGACGCCCTGTGCCGGGCGTCTCGGCGCAATAGGGCGGAACTCGCCCGAAACACGCTGATCAGAAAAATCGAGCAAATGTGCCGTTTTCGTTCTTTTTTTCGAACAGACTATTGCCCTGCACCCCCATTGATCCTAGGATTCGTTTGAGATTTCAAACGCTCCTGCCTGGGTGCTGAACCGCACATTTGTCCTTTCGTGCGCTATTTACGTGCTTGCGCCCAGTGAATGATTTCCCTGACGGCAGCCCTCAAGGCGCCTTTCAACAACTCTAATTCGCTCCGCGCGTGCGCGGTGCTGTTAAGGAAAGCCGACATGCAGCTCAAAGACACCCAGTTGTTCCGCCAGCAAGCCTTCATTGATGGCGCTTGGGTCGATGCGGACAACGGTCAAACGATCAAGGTCAACAACCCCGCTACCGGCGAAATCCTCGGTACCGTGCCAAAAATGGGCGCCGCCGAAACCCGTCGCGCCATTGAAGCAGCTGACAAGGCCCTGCCGGCCTGGCGTGCACTTACCGCCAAGGACCGCGCCAACAAGCTGCGCCGCTGGTTCGAGCTGATCATCGAGAACCAGGATGACCTGGCTCGCCTGATGACCCTGGAGCAAGGCAAGCCGCTGGCCGAAGCCAAGGGCGAAATCGTCTACGCCGCCTCGTTCATCGAGTGGTTCGCCGAAGAAGCCAAGCGCGTCTACGGTGATGTGATTCCCGGCCACCAGCCGGACAAGCGCCTGATCGTGATCAAGCAACCAATCGGCGTTACCGCTGCCATCACGCCGTGGAACTTCCCGGCCGCGATGATCACCCGTAAAGCCGGCCCGGCCCTGGCTGCCGGTTGCACCATGGTGCTCAAGCCTGCGTCGCAAACCCCGTTCTCCGCTTTCGCCCTGGCTGAACTGGCCCAGCGTGCCGGGATTCCGAAAGGCGTGTTCAGCGTGGTCTCCGGCAGCGCCGGCGATATCGGCAGCGAGCTGACCAGCAACCCGATCGTGCGTAAGTTGTCCTTCACCGGCTCCACCGAAATCGGTCGCCAGCTGATGGCCGAATGCGCCAAGGACATCAAGAAGGTTTCCCTGGAACTGGGCGGCAACGCGCCGTTCATCGTGTTCGACGACGCAGACCTGGATAAGGCCGTCGAAGGCGCGATCATTTCCAAGTACCGCAACAACGGCCAGACCTGCGTCTGCGCCAACCGCCTGTACATCCAGGATTCGGTGTACGACGCGTTCGCCGAGAAACTGAAAGTGGCAGTGGCCAAGCTGAAGATCGGCAATGGTCTGGAAGAGGGCACCACCACCGGCCCGCTGATCGACGAGAAGGCCGTGGCCAAGGTTCAGGAGCACATCGCTGACGCCCTGAGCAAAGGCGCGACCCTGTTGGCTGGCGGCAAGGTGATGGAAGGCAACTTCTTCGAGCCGACCATCCTGGTCAACGTGCCGAAAGATGCTGCCGTGGCCAAGGAAGAAACCTTCGGCCCACTGGCGCCGCTGTTCCGCTTCAAAGACGAAGCCGAAGTGATCGCGATGTCCAACGACACCGAGTTCGGCCTGGCTTCCTACTTCTATGCCCGCGACCTGGGCCGTGTGTTCCGTGTGGCTGAAGCCCTGGAATACGGCATGGTCGGCGTCAACACCGGGTTGATCTCCAACGAAGTGGCGCCGTTCGGCGGCATCAAGGCTTCGGGCCTGGGCCGTGAAGGCTCCAAGTACGGGATCGAGGATTACCTGGAAATCAAATACCTCTGCCTGGGCATCTAAGCCCGGCAAGGCATTGTTGCAAACGCAAAGGGCACGAGAGCGCTGTCCCTTTGCGTGTTTCACCCCGTTATTCGTAGTGGCCGGGAAAGCTGTGGCAGTCGATCATCGCATGCTGCCGTAGTTGCCTCCCCGCCACGTATTCCTTGGACCACGCCACCCGATGAGTGGCGAATGAGGACTTTATGAGCAAGACCAACGCATCCCTGATGAAACGCCGCGAAGCCGCTGTACCACGCGGTGTTGGCCAGATTCACCCGATCTTCGCCGAGTCGGCGAAGAACGCCACCGTGACCGACGTTGAAGGTCGCGAGTTCATCGACTTCGCCGGCGGTATCGCCGTGCTGAACACCGGCCACGTGCACCCGAAAATCATCGCCGCCGTAACCGAACAGTTGAACAAGCTGACTCACACCTGCTTCCAGGTACTGGCCTACGAGCCGTACGTTGAGCTGTGCGAAAAAGTTAACGCCAAGGTGCCGGGTGATTTCGCCAAGAAAACCCTGCTGGTCACCACCGGTTCCGAAGCGGTAGAAAACGCCGTGAAGATTGCCCGTGCCGCCACTGGCCGTGCCGGCGTGATCGCGTTCACCGGCGCCTACCACGGTCGCACCATGATGACCCTGGGCCTCACCGGCAAAGTGGTGCCGTACTCGGCCGGCATGGGCCTGATGCCAGGCGGCGTGTTCCGCGCGCTGTTCCCGAACGAACTGCACGGTGTGAGCGATGACGACTCCATCGCCAGCATCGAACGCATCTTCAAGAACGATGCCGAGCCGCGTGATATCGCTGCCATCATCATCGAGCCGGTGCAGGGCGAAGGCGGTTTCTACGTCGCGCCTAAATCCTTCATGAAGCGCCTGCGCGAACTGTGCGACAAGCACGGCATCCTGCTGATCGCCGACGAAGTGCAAACCGGTGCCGGCCGTACCGGTACTTTCTTCGCCATGGAACAGATGGGCGTTGCCGCCGACCTGACCACCTTCGCCAAATCCATCGCAGGCGGCTTCCCGCTGGCCGGTGTATGCGGCAAGGCTGAATACATGGACGCCATTGCTCCGGGTGGCCTGGGCGGCACTTACGCTGGCAGCCCGATCGCTTGCGCCGCGGCCCTGGCCGTGATGGAAGTGTTCGAAGAAGAGCACCTGCTGGACCGCTGCAAGGCTGTGGGCGAGCGCCTGGTGACCGGTCTGAAAGCTATCCAGGCCAAGTACCCGGTAATCGGCGAAGTGCGTGCCCTGGGCGCGATGATTGCGGTCGAGCTGTTCGAAGATGGCGACAGCCACAAGCCGAACGCCGCTGCTGTCGCTTCCGTGGTGGCCAAGGCGCGTGACAAGGGCTTGATCCTGCTGTCCTGCGGCACCTACGGCAACGTGTTGCGCGTGCTGGTTCCGCTGACTTCGCCGGACGAGCAGTTGGACAAAGGCCTGGCGATCATCGAAGAGTGCTTCTCCGAGTTGTGATCAAAAGTTGACCTGATCGACAAAAAACCCGCTTAGGCGGGTTTTTTTGTGCCCGATGAACGGTATTCAGCCGTTGTTCATTGTACGCAGGCGGCTCCTTTGTCTAAGGTGCTGGTATTGCCGATGGAGCGTGCTGGATGACTGCTGTTGATTTACCGGCTGTACCCCGTGTGTTGATTGCCGAGGCCGACCCTTGGTCCCGAGATCTGCTCAAGCAGGTGTTGCTGAATGTGCGCTGTGACGCACGGCTGGATGTGTGTGCCGATGGCCAGCGGGCCACCGAGTTGCTGCGTGACAAACCCTATGACCTGATCATTGCCGATTGGGAGCTGCCCGGCGTCGATGGCCTGAGCCTGCTGCGCAGCGTGCGCCTGCAACGGCGTACGCCGCTGTTGCCGTTTATCCTGCTGAGTACCCGCAACGACAGCGCCAGTGTGCGCGAAGCCTTGCCGCTGGCACCGACCGCGTACCTGACCAAACCCCTGAACATGGAAAGCCTGACCCAGCGCCTGCAGGACTTGCTGCTGAACGAAGGTGAGACGGTGTATTGCGAAGTCCCGGCCCTGGCGCCGGGCATGACCTTGCCGGTGTTTCTGGAGCGCCGCCGGGAAGCCTCCGACGGCGCGCCGCTGCGGGTCGACGTGCAGGCTGCGGTGCAACATAGCCTGGAGCCGGAGGGCCTGGACCTCAAGCGCCTGGAAGAGCAGGTGCGCATGGACCCTCAGATTACTGCCGTGTTGATCGCCGCCGCCAACAGCGCCGGCCATCACGGTTCGCCGGTACAGACCCTGGGCATGGCCCTGCACAAGCTGGCGGCGGGGCAGAGCATGAACCTGATCCTGGGGCTCGCCCTCAAGCACAACGTGGTACTGAGCGACCCGAGCCTTGTGGATTACGCCGAGCGTCATTGGCAGCTGTCCCAGCGTACCGCCGACTACGCCCGCAGCCTGGCGCGCATGCTCGACCTGGATCACGAGCGCTGCTACAGCGCCGGGATCCTCCATCGCCTTGGCGACCTGGCCTTGCTGCGGTGCCTGCAAGACTGGCTGCTGGGCGGTGGCGAACTGGATGATGAAGCGATTGGCGAGTCCCTCTACACCTTCGGCGCGGCCTATGGTTCGGCACTGCGCACACGCTGGCGCCTGCCGCTGGAGTTGCGCCAGTTGATCGCGGCGATTTATTCGCTGGAGGGCGGGGTGTATTCCCGCGAAGCGCTGGTGATGAACCTGGCGGCGCAACTGGCGCGGCTGACCGAGCATGAAGGCGTCGAGGCATTGGCGAAAGGCAAGACGGCACGCTTGCTCAAGGTGGGTTTGCCGGAATTGACGCGTATGCGCAAAACCTAGCAGGCGATGCGTGCCAGTGTGGGAGCTGGCTTGCCTGCGATAGCATCATCCCGGTACAACCAACACGCCGAGGTGCCTGCATCGCGGGCAAGCCCGGCTCCCACAGGTCATCGTGTGGCGTCAGCCGGGGAGCACGCGGTTTTTGCCCTGGCGCTTGGCCTCGTACATGGCCGCGTCAGCGCGGGCAAACAGGCTGTCCACATTGGCGTCCTCGGCGGTCAGGCTGGCCAGGCCCTGGCTGACGGTGATCGCGAAGCTCTCACCGTCGTGGCTGAAACTCAGCTGCGCAATCTCGTGCCCCAGGCGTTCGGCCACCTGCATTGCCATCTCCGGGGCACAACCGGGCAGTATGGCGGCGAACTCTTCGCCGCCAATGCGCCCGAACAGGTCGCCACGGCGCAGAACTCCCCGACCGCTCTCGGCGATACGCTGCAACACCTGATCGCCTTCCAGGTGGCCGTAGGTGTCGTTCACCACCTTGAAGTCATCGATGTCCAGCAACAGGAACGCCAGGGGCGTGCCTTGCAGGCAGGCGCGTTCAAACTCGTGGTGGGCGCACTCGAAGAAATGCCGGCGGTTGCTGCTGCGGGTCAGCACATCGGTGGTGGCCAGACGGTGCAGCTCGAGCTCCAGCTGCTTCTTTTCGGTGATGTCTTCGGCTATGCCTACCACGATCACCGGCTGGCCGGGCTCGGCCTGCTGGTTGATGTAACACTTGTCGCTGAGCCAGCGGATCTGCCCGTCGGCGGTGATGATGCGGTACTCGCGGTCTTCCACGGCGCCGCTGTGCAGCACCTGGGCCAGGCTGTGCTCGGCGTAGTCGAGGTCTTCGGGGTGGATGCTGTTGCGCCATTCCCGATAGTCGGTCAGCAACATGCCCGCCGTACGTCCGAAAACCCGCTCATAGGCCGGGCTGACGTACAGCACGCGGCGAGTGTCCCACTCGATTGCCCAGAGCACGGCATTCACACTGACCAACAGCGAACTCAGCAGTTGCTCGCGTTCACTCAGCCGTTCCACTTCGCCCTGGGCATGCATCAGGGCCAGCAACGTAGCGGCGGCTGCCGGTCGTGGGTGTTCGAGGACGGGGGTGTCGGTGAAGGTCTTTTCGTGGACCATCGGCACAACTCTCTCTGGGCAGGCCGCGGGGTTGGGCAGCGGTCACAACAAGGGCCGCCGGGATGGCGAAGTGTTGATTGAGAGGGGGAATTTGCTGCGAAGTTCCGTTATCAGCGCCGATTAGAGGCGACCAAGAAATGGCGCCAGAAACATGTAGGAGCGAGTTTGTTGGGGGGAGGGGCTTGCTGTGGGGAAGGA